>JAUSMA010000016.1 GCA_030645475.1 Nitrospirota bacterium | reverse complement strand
TCTGGCTTACGCTTCGCCAACCATTTTTGACGCCGACGCTGTGCCTCGCGCTCCTTGGCTTTCTTCCTGACGCTCGGCTTCTCGTAAAACCGCCGACGCTTCAGTTCCCGGAAGAGGCCTTCCCCCGCGAGCTTCTTTTTGGCAACTTTGAGGGCTTTCTCGACGTTATTATTGAAGACTTTGATTTCCATTCTTCCCGTCTGTCTACTTTCCCAGGCGATGCCTGTACAGGTTTTTCTCTCGTGTCAGCACGACCCTGACCAAGGGGCGTACTGTAGCATAGCCCCTTGAGTTCCTCAAGACGGATTGTCATCTGTTCAATACGACCTTGAATGGACTCCTTAAGTCGTTGATTGAGTTGAATTTTTACATTTCCTTCGACGGTGTGCCGTCCCGCATCGGCGGCGGCAATCGCCAGCATGATCCCAACGGTCACGTCAGACCGAACGCGAGGCTTTACTCCTGCCGAGCAGGCATGGAGAAGGACTCCGGCCTCCGTCGCCTGTTCGGCGATTTCGAGCGGGATCTCCGTCGCCAGATGGAGTGCCGAGGACAACAGGGCAGGACGAGTCTTGTCTGACTTCGTGACTGTCGAGGCCTGAAGAAATCGCTGATAGGCTTCGCCGTCTGCCTGCATCAATTCGCACAGCCTTCGGCTAATCTCACTCAACCGATGCTCGACGGCTCGCTGCTTGCTCAGTCGAGCCCCCATGACCCCCAGCGAAGCGGCAAGCGCGCCGACGAAGGCCACAACCGTGCCCCCGGCTGGAAGCGGAGTGGCCGCAGCCACAGTCTCCAGAAAATCCGCGAGCGATTGCGCCTGCAGATCAACCGGTTCCTGTTTGCGCGACGGAACATGATCGGACTGCTTGCCTGACAACCGAGCCTCCAACCTTGTTTCCAATACCTGTGTGGCATTGAACTGTTCGAGCGACAGGCTCTGCGCGGCAACCTGAACCAAGGCCGCTTGAGGCACCAATCCGATCACTTCGCTCCCCGCGACTGCCACGCCTTGCGCGGCCGCACGGGTGCGGACCGCTTCGAACGCCACATGGATCGGCGTGATGATGTAATCGGTGAGATTCATGGCGACCTGAACCATTCGACGACTGGCCAACTCCACCCCGATGGCTTTGAGATGGGGCAGCCCTCCGTTCGATTGACGAATGTCCTTCGCGATGGATCGAGCCAGCGCCAGATCCGTCGAGCGAAGATTCACATTGAACGCGATCAAGGGAGGCCGCGCGCCGATGACGATGGCACCGGCCGTCTCATGGAGGTGGAGAGGACCGAAATCCGGCGCCCAGTCCGGATCGGAGGCCATGCGGAAGGCCAGGCCTTGCAGCCCGCCTCGACGGACCGATTCGAGCGGAGCATGATCGCGATGCAGGGCCGCTTGTTCATAGAGGAATACCGGAATCTCCAGCTCTGTTCCGACCCGTTGTCCCACGCGCTTCGCCAGATGGATACAATCCTGCATCGTCGCGCCGCGCACCGGCACGAAGGGCACGACATCCGTAGCCCCCACACGAGGATGTACGCCCTCGTGCATGCGAAGATCGATGAGATCGGTCGCCACGCGAATGGTGCGAAACGCCGCTTCAGCCACGTCATCCGGCTCACCGGCAAAACTCAGGACGGAACGATGGTGGTCCCGATCCATCGTGTGATCCAACAGCCAAACCCCTGGCACGGATTCCACGGCGCGTACCAGCGCCAGCACCGTCGCCTGATTTCGCCCCTCACTGAAGTTGGGTACACATTCGACGATCCGATCCACGTCCGACTCCATTTCACGCATTAAAACGACGAAGCCGGAGGCGTGATCATCTCATCGTCCCTCCGGCTTCCACCAACTGTCTCCACTGAGCCTGTGTAATTATTTCGTCTTTTTCACAAACGCTTTATAGATTATTCCCGACTTCGTCTGTTCTTCTTCGAGCCCGACCATCTGATGTCCGGTCGTGTCGCACCAGGCCGGCATGTCTTTTTTAATACCTTCGTCGTCTGACACGACTTCAAGGACCTGGCCTAACGTCAATTCCTTGATCTTCTTCAAGGTCATGATAATCGGCATCGGGCAAAAGTACCCGAGCGTATCGAGCTTCACGTCTGCTTGAATCATCAATAAGACTCCTGGCAAGCGGCGAGAGGCAAATGGCTAGAGAAAAATCAGATCTCTGGCCTCTAGCCTCAGACCTCTTGCCCTTGCATGTTAAATGAACAAATTCACACTGCCCTGCTTGGCCTCCGCAAGATAGGTCGTCACCCCCGCGAACTGATCGATGCCTTCGATAAGCGTGTCTTTGGTGATCCCCATCAGCCCCATGGTTGTCGTGCAGGCAATGAAATGCACACCGAGGTCCAGCGCCGTCTCCATCAGTTCCGGCACACCAGGCATCCGGTTCTGCTTCATGACCTTTTTCATCATCTTCGTGCCCAGGCCCCAGAAATGGAACCGGGAGAGAGGCAGGTTATCTGCACCTCCGGTATTCAGCAGGCCGAACATGCGACGAAGCCAATCCTTCGCAGAGCTGGCGACACCTTTTCGGCGAATGGTATTGAGGCCCCAGAAGGTGAAAAAGACGGTGACCCGCATTCCCATGGCAGCAGCCCCCGTGGCAATGATGAACGCCGCCATCGCCTTGTCCATGTCACCGCTCAATAGTACGATCGTCACTCTATCGGGCTTGGAAGTCTGCAAGTCTGCCAAGGCCACCGCCGGGTCCATCTGCGCAATCGTCATAACGCCCTCTTTTCTATCTGAACCGTATGAAACCGGCCATTTCAACGCGGTTTAAACTATAGTCTCTGCTTCTTTTTGCTGTCAAGGAAGAGGGAAGGAGTGGCCAGGTGCCCTTCTTGCTCGCAGAACGCGCACGATAGGAATGTGCTCATTCGATGCGCGCAGGAAAGGGCAGCCTCGGCCACTCCTTTTAAAGAGGGATAGGGAATTGGAAGAGCCTCGCTCGACGGCCGCAGGCGGACCGGCACGGGGCCTCGGAGATGATTAGGAAGATCGAACAGTATGCTCGTTGGACGCACGCAATGGGAGCCCAAGCAGGCCGCTCCGCTATAAGAAAAAATGAATCGTGTAGAAGAGGATGCA
Organism: Nitrospirota bacterium; assembly: GCA_030645475.1. Classification (NCBI taxonomy): domain Bacteria; kingdom Pseudomonadati; phylum Nitrospirota; species Nitrospirota bacterium. The sequence goes on along the minus strand of JAUSMA010000016.1, from coordinate 117,003 downwards.
AAGATGCGGTCCTGCGATGCGCGCAGTGAAGGACAATCTGGCAACTCCCTGAGCAAATGTGATGTAAGGGGAAGGCCCTCATGGGTAACGAGGATGATCCGACGTCGGCTGGCTTGACGTTCTGCAGCCTGCTCGCTATATTCACGGGCAGGCTGGTCCTCTCACGTGCGTCCTTCCTTTTTCCATGAATAGCGACTTCATTACCGAAATTAAGCCGTCTAAAAGTGCGCCACTGTTCGGCTTTTGGTATCCCGCCTGCCTGAGCAATGAACTCGCTCCCGGCAGCCTCAAGGGGACCGTCCTACTAGGTCTGCCGATCCTGGTCTGCAAGACGGCGCAGGGTGCGGTCGCGGCTATGCGCGACATTTGCCCCCATCGAGGCATGCCGCTCTCGTTTGGCAAAATGAACGGCGACTGTGTCGAATGTGCTTACCATGGCTGGCAGTTCAACCAGGCGGGCCGTTGTCAGGGGATTCCTGCGCTCGTCGACAACTCCCCGATTCAACCCGATAAAATCGGCATCACCACCTATGCCTGCCGTGAACGGGACGGCTATATCTGGGTGTTCATTCCCGACCCTCAACGACCTAATCAGATCGTCCCGGACGTGCCGCCGCTGCCCTTGCCCTCATCCCCCTATCGGATGATTCACATCTCGACATTGTTGGATTGCACCATCGACGACGGTATCGTCGGCTTGATGGACCCGGCTCACGGCCCCTTTGTGCACCAGAGCTCCTGGTGGCGCACCCAGGCGAGCATGCACGAAAAGGCCAAGGCCTTTGAACCGATTCCCAACGGCTTCCGCATGGTGCCGCATGCGCCTTCGAAGAACAGCGGACCCTATAAGCTTCTGAACCTGATTTACGGCGGACCACTCACGACGACCATCGACTTTGTGCTGCCCAACCAGCGGTTTGAATTCGTCCAGTCCGGATCGCTGTTCGTGTCCAGCCGCGCCACCGTCACACCGATCACGGACCAGCAATGCCGCGTCGACTTTACTGCAGCCTGGAACTGCCTCGGCTGGGTGCCGTTTTCCAAGAGCATCTTTCGCTACTTCGCCAACATTTTCATGACGCAGGATCGAGAAGCGATGGAGCGCCAAGCGGTGGGCTTGCGCTACAAGCCGTCCTTGATGCTCATCGACGATGCCGATACGCCGGCCAAGTGGTATTACAAATTGAAAGCCGCACATCTGGCATCGGTGCAGACCGGGCAGCCCCTCGACCATCCGCTCAAAGAACGAGTCACGCTACGCTGGAGGAGTTAAGCCTACTCACTTCCATGGCGGACCACGGCACGGCTCGAAATAGACTTCGCTTGATACTCCTGCTCTCCACCATCATTTGTTGCACACAAGCCGCCCCCCTCTGGTCAGCCGATCGGCATCGCTTCGCCACGGTGCCAGCCCTGGGTGTGCTCGCCAATGAGCAGACCGGTACGGTCCACTACATCGTGCTCCAACTCGACAAGGACCCTCGGCGAGAAGGGCCGACAATCCTCTTCAATGAAATTCACCTCGGTGGCGGTTCAGCCGTCAGCGAGGATTGGAAAGACGGCGTGAAGCAGGCAGTCGCGGCTGCTACGAAGGCCGTGGGAGAGGACGGACGAGAATGGGTGATCACGATCAAAAACCGGTCATACAACTCGTTGACCGAGGGAGCCAGCGCGAGCAGCGCTATCGCGGTGGGCATTGTGGCGGCCTGGCGAGGCGACGAGATCAGGTCAGACGTCGCATTGACCGGGAAAATCATAGAGGATGGTCGGATCGAAGCGGTCGGTGCGCTTCCCAGCAAAATCGAAGCGGCAGCCCGCGCACAGTTTAAGACCCTGCTGATCCCTCGTGGGCAGCTCAACTCACCGGACGGGGATCTCTCCCAGCTGGCAACGAGATGGCAGATGACAATCCTTGAAGTGGCTACGCTGGAGGAAGCCTACCAGCTCATGACGACAGCAAGACGTTAACGGCTCACTTCGAACCCGTCTCCACCAAGAGCCCCATCGCCTGCCTGATCTGGGCCCGCGAACCGAGCAGCACCACAATATCGCCCGCCATCAACCGGGTCTTCTCCGATGGATTCGATTGCGTCACCCCCGCTCTGGTCCAGGCGATGACCGACGCGCCCGTACGAGGACGGAGTGAAATCTCAGTCAAGGTCTTCCCCCGCGCAGGCGAATCGTCCTCAATACGGCACGTTTCGACTTCCGCATCGGTTAAGGTCCCGCCACGAAGATGATGAGCCAGTTCGGGCAATTCGCTGCGCCGAAGCAAGGCATACCCTTCACGGCGAACCTGTTCGGCCTTCTGCGTGACAAAGTCCTGCGGCAATTTATAGGTGCGGAGCACCAGGGCGAAAATTTCGATGGAGGTCTCAAACTCCTCCGGCACCACGTCATCCGCACCGAGCTGATGTAATTCTTCCAGTTCGCGCAGATAACGAGTCCGCACGACGACATGCACTTTCGGATTGAGACCCTTGGCAACCTGCACGGTTCGTCTGGTGATAAACGGATCCGAGATTGCGACCACCAACACCTTCGCATCTTCGATTTTCATATGCCGCAAGACGTTCGGGTTCGTGGCATCGCCGTAGTAGACCGGCACACCATGTTTCGCTTCGCGAGTGACGGTATCGCCATTGAGATCCAGGGCCAGATACGGGATCTCCGTTTCGCCCAGAACACGCGCGAGATTTCGTCCGTTCAACCCATACCCCACAATAATGACGTGGTCTTTCATCCGAATCTGCTTGCCTTCGGTCTGCATGACATGGGCGATGGTGCGGCTCGGCAACCAATGGCGAAGCCGTTGCCATGCCTCCACGCGCCGGGCCAGGTGCGGCGACCACTGCATAAGAAACGGCGTCACGATCATGGAGAGCACCGAAACGGCCAGAAAGATCTGATAGGGATCCCCGCGCAGAAAGCCGGTCTCCTGTCCCTGCTGGGCCAGCAAGAAACTAAACTCTCCGACCTGAGCCAGGGCGATGCCGACCATCACCGCCGAACGCGGAGGGATCTCCGCCAACAAGACCGCTCCGGCCCCGGCAATAAACTTCAACAACAGAATCGTGACCAGGAGCCCTGCCACCGGCAATGGATGGGTGAACAACACCCGCCAGTCCAGGAGGATGCCGATCGACACGAAAAAGAGACTATTGAAGCTGTCGCGAAACGGGAGCACTTCAGCCATAGCCTGATGGCTGTACTCCGACTCAGAGATGACCAATCCGGCGATAAACGCGCCCAATGCCAACGAGAGACCGCCGAGCGACGTGAGCCAGGCGATGCCGAGACAGAGAACGATGATCGTCAGCAAGAACAGCTCGCGGCTGCGGCTGCGGACGATATGCTCCAACAACTTGGGAACCAGATACCAGGCGGCGGCAATGACGAGCAAGACGACGAGCACCGACTTCCCCAAGGTGAGCAGAATCGCCAGCCCGCCTCCATTCGATTGGCTGGCCAAAATCGGCGTGAGCAGCATCATGGGGACGACGGCCAAGTCTTGAAAAACGAGAATCCCGATCGTGGCTCGGCCATGGATCGAGTCGCTGTCTCCCCGTTCGGCCAAGGTCTTGAGCACAATCGCCGTACTGCTCAGAGAGAAAAGAAATCCCCAAAATAGTCCCTGCTGCCAGGTCAGTCCAACGAGCATGGCCCCGAGCCAGGCAATCACCAGTACGCCGCCGACCTGGATCGGCGCGGCCAGAAACATGAGGCGGCGCAAGGAGGCCAATTGCACCAACGAGAATTCAATGCCGATGGTGAAGAGGAGCAGAACCACTCCGATCTCCGCCAGCACTTGGACCGTGCCGATGTCCGAGATCAGATTCAACCCATGAGGGCCGATGATTGCGCCTGCGACCAAGAATCCTGCGATCGAGGGAAGCCGGAACTGATGGAAGACGAAGACGACGGCAATCGACACCGAAAAGATCACGAGCAGATTTGCGAGCACGCCGTAGTCGGTCATAGGGAAAATCGGTTGGACATGTGAGACGCTTCGAATACCTCAGGTTTCACCGGGTTAGGCCGGAGAATACCCTAGCCGCGATGAGGGAACAAGGCAAAGCTGCTTGTTCAACGGAAGCTCTTTCGCTACAGTGGCTTCACCGAACGGATGGGCGAGGCCACAACATGATCCGTGCAATCATTTTCGACTTCAATGGCGTGATCGCCGACGACGAAACGCCGCATCTGCATTGCTTTCAGCAGGCATTGGCCGAGACCGGTCTCTCGCTCACGAAAGAAGAATACTACGGCACGTATCTGGGTATGAATGAACGGACCTGTGCCACTGCGCTCCTCGCTGCACGCGACCATATCTGTGACCGGAATGTCTTGTCGGCCATCATGGAGCGGAAAGCGGCGCTCTTCCGGGAATATACCGCCCTCCACAAACCGGCCCTCTTCCCCGGCGTCGTTGAGTTTGTGAAACGAGCCACAGCACAGTATCGATTAGCCATTGCCACAGGAGGCAGACGGGAGCAAATCGCCCATGCCCTGCACAATACGGCTATTGAACAAGACTTCCCGGTGCTGGTCTCGGCAGACGACTGCGCGGTCGGCAAGCCGGATCCGGCGATCTATCGCCACACGCTCAAATTATTGAATGCCCAGGAACCCCGCCCACCCCTCATCACAGCAGGCGAATGCCTGGTCATCGAAGACTCGCTGGCCGGCATTCAATCGGCTCACGCAGCCGGCATGAGAGTCTTGGCCCTCGCTACGACTTATCCTGCTGAAAAACTAGGCGAAGCGGATCACATCCTGCCGAACCTCGAGGGCGTCACCCCGGAAGAAGTCCTCCGTCTCATCTCGGCAAATCGGCCACCAAAGCCGCTCAGCCAAAATTCAGGTCGATAGCAGGACCCCCTCGAAAGATGAATAGACGGTTTTGGCTCTAGTGGACTAACTTATCGTCACCTTCGGTGAGTATAATTTTACAAAGGTGAACGAAGATGCAATTCCTGTCTGTTCCACCGTTTCAGGAGAGGTGCTCTATGCAATTAGCCCAGGTGTTCACGATCGCCTCCGTGATCCTCACCCTGACCTCCACGCCGGCATTCTCCGATACCACCGTCCCCTCCGATCCCTTGCAGATGCGCCAATGTCCTCAAGCAGACGGGAGCACCCTCTACACGAATAAAGACCTCCCGGGCTGCACCATGATGACCCTCAAACCTCTCTCCGTCGTGCCCTCCCTTGACGACATGCCGACCTATCGCCCTGCCGTGGCGATGGCGCCTCACTACGATATCCCACCGTACTCCGACCACAATCAGACCGGTATGGCCGGAGGAGGTCAGACCGTCCCCGACTGGGCCAAAGATTGGCATGCCAGCGTCGCGTCAACGGGGTCAGTTCAGGCTGAGGTCTGTGCAAAGTACGGGGAATGGCTCCATCTCACCGAAAAAACCCGTGGCGGGTTCTTCTATGGGGCAGATCCCTCGTATGGCGGAGATCTTTCGGGCAGGAATCAACGAGGCGCGAGTTATTCCTTCTACGACAACGCGCGATACGTGACGCTCTCGAAGCTGTTCGGGCAAGGATTTGTGCCGATCGGCTGCCCCTAACAGTCAACTGAGCGCGAGAGACCAAGGGGCGCCGGCTTCTCTGAAGGGCTGGCGCCCCTTACTTTTTGTAGAACTCCCGATACCACTTTACGAAACGCCCGATGCCGTCCTCGATCGACGTCGCTGGAGCAAATCCAACATCTCGCGTCAGGTCTTCGACATCCGCATAGGTTGCAGGCACATCGCCCGGCTGAATCGGCAAGAGTTTCTTCACCGCCTTCTTGCCTAACGCCTGCTCCAAGACCTCGATAAAATGTAACAACTCCACCGGCTGATGATTCCCGATATTGTAGATCCGGGCCGGCGCCGAGCTGGTTCCGGGATCGGGCTTGTCTCCGAACCAGGCAGCATTGGGCGTCGCCGTATGATCCAGGGTTCTGATCACGCCTTCGACGATGTCATCGACATAGGTAAAGTCTCGTCGCATCTTTCCATGGTTGTAGACCTCGATCGGCTTCCCCTCCAGAATCGCCTTCGTGAAGATGAAGAGGGCCATGTCGGGTCTTCCCCAGGGGCCATAGACGGTAAAAAACCGCAGACCCGTGCAGGGCATCCGGTAGAGATGCGCGTAACAATGGGCCATGAGTTCATTGGCCTTCTTGCTGGCTGCATAGAGGGACACCGGATGATCGACGTTATCGTGAATCGAAAACGGCATCTGGGTATTGCCGCCATAGACGGAACTCGACGAGGCATAGACCAGATGCTCGACCTTCGTATGCCGGCAGCCTTCCAGAATGTTCAAAAACCCTTCGATGTTACTGTCGGTATAGGCATGCGGATTGACCAATGAATAACGCACCCCGGCTTGCGCCGCCAGATGGACCACGCGCCGGATCGGTTGCTTCGCGAAGAGCTTCTTCATGCCGGCCCGATTGGCCAGGTCGAGCTTCGTGAATGAAAACGACTTGAAGGCCTTGAGCTTCGCGAGCCTCGCCTTTTTCAATCGCACATCGTAGTAGTCGTTCAGGTTGTCGAGTCCGATCACCTGCTCGCCTCGCTCCAGCAATCTGGTGGCGGTATGAAACCCGATGAATCCGGCGGCACCGGTCACGAGGATCGGAGCCTTCTGAGTCTTGCGCGTGGCCATAGTGAGTCCTTATTGAGTTATCGAGATGGTGTGGTGCGGCCGGCTTTCATAAACGGCGGATCGCCATGGTCGAGACGGTAGAGCGACAGAGGCGTCAAGGCCTCTCCCGTCTTCATCGGTTCCACCAGCCCATCGGCCGTGCGGCGGAACAGATCCAATGCATGGCCGTGATGATACCCGCATCCGTGCTTGGAAAGAAGATCTTTGAGCATTTCCGGCCGTTCCCAGTGGGCCGTCAACAGGGCTGTGCGGGCGGGATTTCGTTGGCTGAACATAAACGAGAGATGGTCCGGATACCAATCTGCGCCGCCGGTAGCATAAGACACAAAAAGCCTGGCCTGAGCCGCCGCGCACACCTCGGCAAGATATTCGTTCGTGAGATAGCCGTTCTCTCCCACATCGAGCCATTTCCCGGGATGCGACAAGGGAGCATGGGCTGCATGGCCACGGATTTCGAGCAACTGCTGTTGTGACGCAAACACCAATGGAATTGGGCCATGCTGCTGCACGAGTGACTGGATCACGCCGTCCCTGAGAGCGGACTTGCCGCTATTCGTCGGCCCGCTGTCTGCGTGGACGAGCACGTTATAGCCCCGATCGGCGATGAGATAACAGTTGCGCGGCATCTCCAGATCGCAGGGATCTTCTCCATAGAAAGGCACAGAGTAGACGGCCCCTCCTTCGAAATCCCAACGTTCTCCATGGGCCAATTCGATCACGCGACCGAATCCCAGTTCTCGCAAGAGCGACAGGTAATCGTAGGAGAACATCCGCCGATTCCTTCGGCTCGGCACGATGATGGGCGTGTCTTTGGGCAGGTGCAACAGCGTACGAGGGTCTACATGATCGTCGTGATCATGCGTTAAGAACACCGCAGCCGGCTTGGGCAGGAGCGATCCCCACAAGGACGGGATGGAGGATTCCGCAAACCAGGGAAGCAACCAGGGATCGAACAACAGCGCCTGGTCCCGTTGCCGATACAGCAAGGCGGCATGACCGAGATGGACCATGTCTTGATCCTGGACTGTCTCGAACCAACGGGATCTGACAGAGGCAGTGCTCGAGCTGACCAAACATTCATGCTGGTGAAGAGATTCGATCAATCGTGTGAGCAGGCGTTCACCGTCTCGCCCCGAGGTTGCCACCACCGTTCTCACTTCATCGGTCTGATGCGTACCGTCCAACAACCCGAGAACTTTGCCGACCACCGGCCCCAACTGCCGCTGGTCGAACCCGATCGGAATGGCTTGCCGCTTCACAGAGTGGAAGATTCTGAGCCCACCGTTGGTGACCGTAGTGGACTTGGAGGGGTCGGTCGGAAACTCCCATTGAAACGTCCCATCCGGCTTCCGTCCACAGCGAATGTGTTGCTGCAGATAGGGACGTGCGCTGACCGCCTCCGCATAGGCATCTTCCAATCGTCGCTGGCGATCGGAGTCGTCGACCGGAGCCCGCTTGGAAAACACATCGCTGATGGCCGTATCGATCGCGCTGGCCAGGAGGCTATGGGCTTCTTGGAGACTGGCCACGACTTCCGGCGCGACCCCTGCGACAAAGGGAAAGGGCCCCGGAGCCTCGGCGCTTTCCAGTTGAACCCAGGCCCAGGGCGCGAGACTCAGATACTGATGTTTCGGCAGACTGTCCCAGATCTTCATAGTCGTGCTGGGTGATGCGTGATGCGTGATGGGTGCGGAGCGGGCCTATGCCTGTCATTCAACCGATCACACATCACCGATCACTCGTCACTTCCCATGTGAGCTTGCTGATGGTGGGTTCGAACAAGGCTTGAATGACATTCCCATCGGGATCGGAAAAGTAAAAGGAATAACTCCCATCGCGATGCTGCTTCGGCAGCTTCTCGACCTGCCCGCCTAACTGCGCGAGACGAGGCTCGACGTCTCGATACATCCGTTCGACCGCCTCAGGGTTTTCAAGAATTACGCCGATGTGATCCAACAATTGCCCCTTCACCGGTTGATAGGCCGACAGCTCCGATGGCGGGATCTGGTGCAGGGCTAAATTATCGGAACCGGAGCTGAAATACACATTGTCAGAATCCGGTTCCCAGACGACCTTCATCCCCAGCAATTGTTCATAGAACGTACGCGAACGCGTAAGATTCGTGACGCGTAGCGCCACATGTCGCAATCCTCGATGGAGCGGAGCACTCATAATCATCCTCAATTCTGTCCGTATAGTAGGGAGCCCTTCCTCCTCCGTCAACGAAAAACCCAACGAACAAGAATACAATTCGATCAGCTGACGGCTGCGCTTCCTCACCCGGCTATGATACGATGCCCCTTCAGATCTTGAATAAGGAGTCCACCACGATGTCTATTCCACCAAGGCTTGTTTCGACTGTACTCGGTGCGCTGCTCAACCTCTCTCTGGTCTTCGCAGCCGACCAACCGCCTCAGGCGCTTTTCACACCACCAACGGGTAAAGACGGCGCGCCGATGGTCGTGGTCCCGGCCGGTTCTTTTCCGATGGGAGTCCCACATGGAGACCGGGATGGCGGGCGCGATGAATACCCACGGCATGACGTCTTTGTGGACACATTTTTTATCGATAAATTCGAAGTGACGAACAGTCGTTATCTGGAATTCGTCAAAGCCACCGGCCATCGTGTTCCACAAAATCCCAAGAACCCGACGCGAAACCTCTGGCAAGGCAACACGATCGCTGAGTCACTGACCGACCGGCCCGTGATCAATGTGGATTGGTTCGATGCGGAAGCCTATTGCGCCTGGGCGGGCAAGCGCCTCCCCACCGAAGCCGAATGGGAAAAAGCGGCAAAGGGCACGACCGATCGACGATTCCCATGGGGGAATGTCGAACCCACGGTGAAACATCTCAATTTCAATCAAAAGTGGATCGGTGAAAAGACCCTCATGCCCGTCGGGAGCTATGAATTGGGCAAGAGCCCCTTCGGCGCCTACGATATGGCCGGCAACGTCTGGGAATGGGTCAACGACTGGTACGACGCTCGCTACTACGAGAAGAGCCCGGCGAAGAATCCGCAAGGCCCTGAAAGCGGCATCAAGAAAGTCATTCGGGGTGCCGGATGGCAAAATGAGACCCCCACGGTCCGCATCTTCACGCGCGTGGACAGCGATCTGACGATTCGGAACGAATCGACCGGTTTCCGCTGCGCCATCACGCCGCCCGTCCAATAGAGATCGTCATGAGCGGACAGGGATTCTCTGGCCTGACGGTCACAGCATTCGAAAGCCGTATGGCCAGGGAGATGACCCGGCTGATCGAGCATCATGGCGGGCAGGCTCGCGTGGTTCCAGCCCTCCAGGAAATCCCCATCCAGGACAACCCCGCGGCGTTGCGCTTCGGCGCCAAACTGGTCGATGGATCGGTCGATATCCTCATCCTGATGACGGGCATCGGCACCACGACCCTCTTCGACATTCTCCAATCGCGCCATCCCATGGCCTCGATCATCGCGGGGCTCACGCACACGGCCATCGTCGCTCGTGGCCCCAAGCCCGTCGGGGCCCTCAAGGCCCTTGGCCTCACACCGACTCTTACCGTACCGGAACCGAACACCTGGATTGAGGTGGTCTCCACACTCGACGAGTACCGTCCCGTCAAAGGCCTTCGTGTCGCCGTGCAAGAATATGGCACGTCCAATCCTGAACTCTTGGAAGCCCTGAGACAACGTGGCGCAGACGTCTTTCCCGTACCTGTCTACCGTTGGGCGCTCCCGGAAGACAGGGGTCCCTTAAAACAGGTGCTGGGCGAGATCATCGCTGGTACCGTTCAAGTGATGTTGATCACCAACGCCGCGCAGATCGATCATGTCATGCAGTTACTCGAAGAGGAAGGCACCACCGCGCATTTCAAAGAGGCCTGCAAAAAGATGGTGGTGGCATCCATCGGTCCGACCGCCAGCGAACGCCTCCACCATTACGATCTCCCCATCGACTTCGAACCCTCTCACCCGAAGATGGGAATCCTGGTCAAGGAATGCAGCGAGCAGACTCGCTCGCTGCTTCAACAGAAGCCATCAGCGTAGACTAGTTCGGCTTCGCCTCCTGCGCTTGCCCGTCACCTTGTACATCTCTTGCGCAGCGAAAACCCATCCAGTTCATCTTGGTGTTCGGGTCGGTCCCGTTGCGTTGCGTAGTCCGTACGCTGGGTGTGCTATCGATCCAGCCGCCGCCACGGAAGCTCCGCTGCGTTCCCTTCTCTGGCCCCTTGGGATTCTTATCCGGCGCAGTCGCGTAGTACTTGGGGTCGAACCAATCTTCCACCCACTCGGCCACATTACCCGCCATCTGGAACGTGCCGTAGGGACCGACCGCATTGTCGTACTTGTCCACAGAAATGATCGGCGGATAGAGCAGTAGCCGCTCGGGGCGATCGCGCACCGGGCCCGACAAGCCGGTCCGACCGAAGTTCGCACGCGACAGACCCGCTGGCTGGTTGCCCCAAGGATAAATCCGCCCATCTTCCCCACGCGCCGCCTTCTCCCACTCGGCCTCGGTGGGGAGGCGCTTGCCAGCCCACGCGCAGTAGGCAGCGGCATCATCCCACGATACGTGCATCACCGGATGGTTGACCATGGTGTCCTGAAAGTTACCGCCGTCATATTGCCAGTCGATCAGCGGCGCAAAACCTTTGGCGAGGGTGTACTTCAGATATTGTACGGTGGTCACTTCGAATTTATCGATCTCGTAGGCATCCAGATAGACTTTCCGCTGGGGAAACTCCGCCGGGTACGCATTGCGATCGATCTTCCGATCGCTTCCCATCAGGAAAGGCCCCGCGGGAATCATGACCATGTCGTCGTGAGCCGGCAGCTTCGCCCGCTCGGCAGCAAGCTTCTTTCCTTCAGGAGTCCATTCCCGGACGACGTCGGACACATCCAACGCATACACCGCCCCACCCACGCCAATCAACCCTGAGATCACAACACCAACGATGATTCCACATGCTCGCACGATCCATCCTCCTTGCTGCGTTACATACCCGGCGCAATCGGCTCCGGGGCTGCCTGTTTCTGAAAATCTTCCAACGGCTGAAAATTGAGCGGCAGGTTAAAGAGGTAGTCCGAGACCGAGCGCAGCTTCACATGCTGGTACTCCACGATCCAACTCCCGTCTTTCTTCGCCAGCTTCATCGGGAAATGCATGTCCGTCGCGACCCACTGATAATAGACCTCGACCAGCTCCCCCTGCTTCGTCGTCACTTCATACAGAACGGTCGGGTGGCCTTCGCGCACTTCCGTCCCGATCTCCTGCCGCGACACTTCCCCCTCCAGCCGTTCGCTCACCCTGAGATCCTGCTCATGACTATAGGGCATCGTTTTGAAATGCTTCATCCTCGAAAGCAGCAACCACACGACCTGCTTATCCTTGCGCACGATACTCACGTTGACCGGTCCCATCGAATGGTGCTCGATCCGCCACATCTGGTCGCGGTAATAGATGACCGCTTTGTGCGACTTACCGTCGATCTTCGTGACTTGATCGGCCGTAAACTCCAGCGCCCAGGCCGGTAGGCCGACGAGCAGCAGGCTGCAAGCAATACACATGGCGAGACCGATCTGACGCATAGCGGAAAACTCTACCATAAGCCCATGCTCACTTTCTTCTGGTGGTTACGCGAGGACGAGTACACCGGCTCCTGAATACCGTCCGGCTTTCAACTCTTGCAGCGCACGATTGGCGTCAGCGAGAGGGAATGATAGGGTTTTGGGTTTAATCGGAATCGCAGCCGCTTCGCGCAGGAGATCGAGCCCGTCCTGCCTCGTATTAGCCGTCACACTTCGAATGACCCTCTCTCCAAAGACCTCGCGATCGTAGTCGAGCGAGGGAATCGTCGTCATGTGAATACCGGCGAGAGTAAGCGTGCCGCCGCGTTCCAATGCACGCAGAGCCGGCGGGACTAATTCACCGGCCGGCGCAAAGATAATCGAGCCGTGGAGTTTATCCGGCGGCCGGTCGATCGCCCCGCCCACCCAGACGGCGCCCAAGTCATGTGCGAGACGTTGATGTTCCGGTTTCAACGAGCTGACATAGACCTGACAGCCCCAATGACGGGCAATCTGGATGGCGATATGAGCGGACGCGCCAAACCCATAGAGACCGAGCCGTTGCCCCGGCTTGATGCCGCTCAAACGCAAGGCGCGATAGCCGATGATCCCGGCACAGAGAAGCGGAGCCGCTTCCTCATCGCTGAAGATCGGTGGAATCGGATAAGCAAAGGCTGCCGGAACGAGCGCATACTCCGCATATCCGCCATCGACCTGATAGCCGGTAAACCTGGCACGCTCGCACAGGTTCTCGCGACCGCTCGCGCAAAATTCACAAATGCCGCACGTGCGCTGCAGCCAGGCGATGCCGATTCGCTCGCCGACCGTCCGCTCACTCACGCCGACGCCAACCTGACTGATGATCCCCACGGCCTGGTGGCCGGGAATGAGCGGAAGCGTGGGATTGGCCAACTCGCCTTCGATGACGTGCAGATCCGTCCGGCAGATCCCGCAGACGGTGAGGCGAACCAAGACCTCCCCAGGACCTGGCTGTGGTATCGGACACTCGCACAGCCGCAGCGGAGCGGTCTCCACATCCGCCGTGCGCGCCAGAACCATCGCCTTCATGATTGATTGCTCTCAGGAAGATGAGACTCGATGCGCCGATTATTGGTCACGCGTATAGCACAACAGGGAAACACTCTTGCAGGCTGTTCAAAATGACCGTCCGGCAAGGCCGCAGCAAGCGAAGTAGCGAGGCGTACCCTCGGGGCGCACGGTGCGACGAGTAAGGAGCACCAAGTTTGTGCGCGCCGCCGAGTGGTGAGGCGGCCGGGTCCCCGTTGAGCCTCTGAGCGAAGCGAGAACGAAGCCGGCGGGCTTTTTCAACAGCCTGCTAGGGTTTCGCCTTGATACATTCAATATCCAGCCTGATCTGAACCTCATCGCCGACCACGAGCCCGCCGCTATCCAACGTCTTGTTCCAGACCATCCCGAAGTCTTTACGATTCAGCTTTCCCTCCGCATTGAAGCCGACCCTGGTATTGCCCCAAGGGTCTTTCGCCGCCCCGTTATAGTGGCCCACCAGGGTAATTTCCTTGGTCACGCCCCGCAACGTGAGATCGCCCACCGCCGTATAACCCTCTGCGGTTTTTTTATAGCTCCTCATCTTGAAGGTCATCGTCGGTGCATGTTCCACATCGAAAAAATCGGTATTCCGCAAATGGGCATCCCGTTTTTCGTGATTCGTATTCACCGACCCGGTCTTGATCGTGGCCTCAATCGCCTTCACCGTGCCGGCTTCGGCATCCATGTCGATAAACCCGGTATAGTCCATGAACCGCCCCGTCGTCTTCGATACCAGCATGTGCGCGACGCGAAACTCGATCGACGAATGTTCAGGATCCACATTCCAACGAGCCGGTTCTGCATGACTCTCCAACGGAAACCAGACCACCACTCCGAACAGGACACATAGTCGCCAACTCTGCATTCTTCGCTTCAACATACGACACTCCTTTGGGATCACATCGATCGGTATGACCGACAAGGCCTGAATGGAATAACCGCTACTTCTTCGAAGGCTGGCCGGACACATCAGGTTTGCTGGCTGACGGATTCCCCACCGCCTGTACATCGCGAGACCGTACCCGGCTACCGGTTCGCATCCGGATATGCACGTCCACCGCGGCCTCCCCCAGCTCACTAGGAAACGGCAGAAACGGTTGCGCATGGACCACGGCATAAATTCCTGCTTCGTCGATTTCACGGGCGCCGGAACCCTTCTCAATTTCAATCAACTGAGCGCGGCCGTTGGGAAACATCTTGAAACGGACCTTCACGGTTTCGCTGCTCGCCGCATGCCGGATTCCGCGGACCTGGCGAGCCCAACTCTTGCTGATCAGCTGACTGACATGCTGCCAGTAGGCCTTGCCCTCCCCGGGAGAAGCAAACGGGACCAAATCTTCCTCGGCTAAGACACTCGTCGAGATCGGCTCCACAGCAGTTTGCACTTCATCCAGAACCACATCATCGCCCCGTGATTCCTCGGAGCGGACAGGGAGCAACTCACTCGTCTCATCGACCGGTTCTGACCGATCCATCGTCACATACACGACCCGACGCATCAGCCGTTCGAGTTTGTCCTGGCGGGATCGAGCAAAGGTCACTTGGACTCGCGCCGCCCTGGGTGGCACAGAGGTCCGACTCATCGGGATGGGCTCGAGCGTCACCGTCCCCTTCAGTCCCATCGACTCTGCATCCGGCTCCAACGTGACCGTTTGAGCTTGAAACGCCATCGATTCACAGATCGCCACTACCGGAGTCGTCCCGGAGGTGACACCCCCAAGCACGATCGTCAATGTCACGGGCTTGCCGGTTTGCGGATCGCCCATCGACTCTGCTTGGCTTAATTCGAACTGCGCCCAACGCTTCGTGGGACCCGGCGAGGGAGCTGTCTGTGGGGATGATGCGGAATAGGCGGGTGAGGGAGAGCCGGGAGCCAAGCATGCGGCGCAACAGATCCCCGCCACGATCACAAGGCTTCGGTGGTACAGCGCCTTCATAGGCTGCATCCTACCGATCTCGCCGCACCTGTGCAACTCGGTGTTCCCAGTAGGGGTAGGCGGGGTCCAATCGCTGGTATACAATAGACCCATGCAGGCTCTTGTCAAAACATCGGCGCAACCGGGATTGACCCTCAGCACCTGCCCCGATCCACAGCCGGGCCACACCGATGCGGTCATCCGCGTTAAAGCCACGTCGCTCTGCGGAACAGATGCCCATATTTACAATTGGGACCCTTGGGCCCATAGCCGCATCCACCCGCCACGGATTATCGGTCATGAAATGTGCGGCGAGGTCGTGGAAGTCGGGTCCGAGGTCACCTTGGTCAAGAGAGGGGACTATGTTGCAGCCGAGTCGCACCTCACATGTGGTCACTGTTTCCAATGTCGTACCGGACAGGCGCATGTATGCAAGAACTACCGCATCCTGGGAGTCGACCTCGATGGGTCGTTTGCAGAATACATCGTCTTGCCTGAAGCCGTGCTCTGGAAGACTTCACCCGCCATTCCACCGGAACTCGCCTGCGCGCAAGAACCGCTCGGCAACGCCGTGGATGCCGCCTTAGTCGAAGATCTCACGGGACAGACGGTGCTGATCACCGGCTGTGGTCCGACCGGACTCTTCGCAGCCGCTGTCGCACGAACGGCCGGTGCCGCCATCATCATTGCATCGGACGTCAGTGCCTACCGCCTGGACCTTGCCAAACAGGTCGGTGTCGATCATGTGCTCAACGCTAAAACTGAAACCGCCGATCGCATCGCCGCCGCCATTCGTGACATCACCGCCGGGGAAGGGGTCGATGCCTCCCTCGAAATGTCCGGAAACCCGATCGCATTACATCAAGCCTTCAGTGCCGTGAAGAACGGCGGACGTGTGACGCTCTTCGGCATTCCAACCGGATCTGTGTCGTTCGATCTGCCGAACGAAATTATCTTCAAAGGCATCCGTGTGTACGGCGTGACAGGCCGCCGACTCTTCAAGACCTGGTACCGCTTGGCCGGACTCTTCCAGGCTGGGCTGAATATCAAGCCGATCATTACCCATACTTTTCCCATGAAAGACTTTGCGCAGGGGTTCGAGTTGATCAACTCAGGACAATGCGGGAAAGTGGTGCTGATTCCGTGAAAGGCTAGAGGCCAGGGGCTAAGGGCAAGAGGTTCGAGAGGGAACCCTCTAGCCGCTCGCCCCACGCCGCTCGCCTGAACTATGTTATGGCCTACCACTCACTCAAGAAATCAGTCTCAGCCCGGCTCGCAGACATCCGCGTGGCGGGCCTCTACAAATCCGAGCGGCAGATCCTCAGTCCGCAGGGGGCCGAGATTCGCGTGGCGCAAGGTGAGGTCCTCAATCTCTGCGCCAACAACTATCTGGGGCTCGCCAACCACCCTGACATCAGACAGGCCGCTATGGAAGGGCTGCACGAACATGGCTACGGCATGGCCTCCGTCCGGTTCATCTGCGGCACGCAGGATCTCCATCTACAGCTCGAACAGACACTCAGCACCTTCCTGGGTACCGAGGACACCATCCTCTATAGTTCCTGCTTCGATGCCAACGGCGGACTCTTCGAGGTGCTGCTCGGCGAGCAAGACGCCGTCATCAGCGATGCCCTGAACCATGCCAGCCTGATCGATGGTATCCGTCTCTGCAAGGCCACCAAGCTTCGCTATGCGCATTCCGATATGGCGGACCTGGAAACCAAGCTGCATGACGCGACAGCCTGCAGCCTTCGCCTAATCGCGACGGACGGGGTCTTCTCCATGGATGGCGATCTCGCGAAACTCGATCGGATCGTCGAGCTGGCGGAACGGTACGATGCAGCCGTGATCGTCGACGACAGTCATGCAACCGGTGTGCTCGGACACAATGGCCGCGGCACGCCGGACCATTTCGGCGTGGCGGACCGGATCGAGATCGTCACCAGCACATTGGGCAAGACCTTGGGCGGCGCAGCAGGCGGGTTTACATCCGGACGAAAAGAAATCGTCGAGCTGTTGCGCCAGCGGTCGCGACCCTACTTGTTTTCGAATTCACTTCCCCCGGTCATCGCCGCAGCGGCTCGACGGGCCGTCATCCTGGTAGCCCAAGGCGACCAGTTGCGAACCAGGCTGCGCGAGAACGCCGCCTTCTTCCGTGCGCAACTCACCGCCTTCGGGTTCCGGCTCATTCCCGGCGAGCATCCCATCATCCCGGTCATGTTGGGCGACGCCTCGCTCGCGACCAGAATGGCAGAGCGGCTGTTGGAAGAAGGGATCTATGTCGTGGGATTCAGTTATCCGGTTGTGCCGGAAGGGCAAGCGCGGATTCGAGTCCAGATGTCGGCAGCCCATACCAGACAACAACTGGAACGGGCCAGCGCTGCCTTTGCCACAGTTGGACGTGAACTGGGTGTCATCTTATGACACAGGCAAGGGGCCAGAGGCGCGTGGCAAGGGGAACGATGGGCCGGAAATCTTACTCCCCCCTCTAGCCTCTTGCCACGCACCCCTAGCCAGTAGCATCATTCTCGGACTGCCTTCGCCCGCTTCTGCAGATAGGCATTACGGACAGCCGTATAGAGATCGAGCGTCGCCTCCTCGACTCCCTGGTATTTTTCAAGATTTCGCGAGCGCTCATTCACAATCTCTTCTACGCGGGCGCCGAATTGGATCACGCTGGTCGTCGTCCGATTCTTATGCGCGATGATCGAGGGAACATTCTTGACCTCGATGAGCGGGGCAACCAGCCAGTTGATCGGGTTTAAAAACACGTCGCCAACGTAGCCGGTGAAATCTCTGACAGTAAAGGGAGGCAACAACGGCAACACCAAATAGGGGCCCGGCTTCACGCCGTAATGTCCGAGTGTTTGGCCCATATCTTCTTCAGGCGTCTCTAAGCCCATGTCTTTGGCCACGTCGATGAGCCCCGCCCCACCGATCGTGCTGTTTACCAAGAACCGTCCGACTTCGATGCCGGCCCCCTTGAACTTGCCCTGAAACATATTGTTCAAGAGGCGCGGCGGAAAACGCAGATTATAATAGATGTTACTGATACCGATCTGGACCCAGTCCGGCAAGAGAAAGTTATACCCCTTCGCGGCCGGCTTGAGCACAAATCGGTCGACCTGACGGTTGAACTCGAAGATATTGCCGTTGAACGATTCCCAGGGATCGTACTCCTCGCCGGCTGCTTCGTCGGCTCTGGCAAATGGATCGAGGAGTTCGTCCGGCGCCGTATCTTGCTGTGCCGTAAGAACCAGCACCGAAGACTGGTCAACGGCCGGCCTCGCGTCGCTCGCCCCCTGGGTCTGCACTGCGCCGGACTTCCCCGCACAGCCAGTAACCAGCATCATCCCAACCGTCAGCAGACTCAACGTCAGCACACGAAAAGAACTCATCAGCCCGGCCTCCTTCACCCACATTGCAGGAACAGGTCTCTTTCGGCCGCCATCCCCCTGCCCCTCTGAGCAGGCATTCTGGTCAACCGACGGCACTCTACCAAATGCCGGCGCGATCTCCAATCACTTCTTACGAAATTCTGGCATGGGACGCGATAGGCCTACTCTATCTCGGTCTGTCGGCCCATTTCCTCAAGTCTTACCAATCTGATGCGAGTACGGACTAGCAGGCTGCTAGGATCGGATGGCGGCTTGAACAAACTCTACCCACCGCCGGAAATAGGCTGCGCCACCGACCTGATAGGTGTTGTTATGATCGGCGCCCTCAATGAGATAAAAGGACTTGGGTGGCTTCGCTGCTTCAAAAACTTGCCGACCCAATTCGAGCGGAATGATGTCGTCTCTATCACCGTGAATAACGAGCTTCGGCAGCGAGAGCTGCGGAAGGCGATCGATGAGTTTGAAATTTGCCCCCAACAGCCAATGAACCGGCAACCCACCGTAATGGAACTTGGCCACCGCTTCGATGGACGGAAACACCGATTCGAGTATCAGCCCCGCAGCAGGCTTCTGAGAGGCCAGTTCCCCCGCCACAGCCCCACCGAGCGAACGCCCGAAATGATGATGCGTTCGGAACGGATCATTCTCGTACGAGTCAGATAGTCGTAAGCACCCAGCGCATCCTGATAGAGCCCTTCCTCCGAAGGCCGTCCTTGGCTCCGACCATAGCCGCGATAGTCGAACAGAAACACCGACAGGCCTAACTGATAGAGCAACTTCAGATTCTCCAGTCGATGGATCACATTACCGGCATTGCCATGGCACCAGAGTATGACCGGACGATCGGCTTGCGCTTCGACATACCACCCGAACAGGCGCACTCCATCGGTGGACTGAAACCACACCTCTTCAAGCGGCAAGCCGGTAAGCCGCGCCCAGTCGCGATCTTGCCAGGGCTCAGGATGATAGACGAAAAATTGATCGAGGATGCTCATAGCAGCTTCGGACAGGTTGGCTTCGCTGTCAGCTCAGAACGACCATCCGATGCCGCCGGATACGATATGGGTCTGGAAATCCAGCTTGATCCGCTGATTGCCGGCGCCGTCACTGTCCCAACTATATTTGGTCGCAAAATACTTGTACTCGCCGAACAGAAATAGTTTCTGCGTCACGAAGGTGCGGACGCCGCCGAGAAACTGATACGCGAAGGCGAAATCTCCTGAACTGCCAGTGAGTCCCACGTTGCCGCTCGTGATGTTCACGTTATAGAGGATGCCGGTCGACGTACCGCCCCCGACGCCGATGTAGGGCTGGACGGTCTCGCCTGGATAACGCAATATCAAGTTGTACATCGTATTGACGGCAATCAGACTGCCCTGCGCCTGAGTCGTGCCGGTGCCGGACGTGGTCCGGGGAGCCCGGACGCTTCCGCCGAGCCCGAAGGCTTCAATCTCAGCGCCGAGAATTTTCTTCGTGAACCAGGGATAGGCGTCGAACTTGATCCCGGCGCCGATCGTGCCACGCACATCGGTATGAGGAATTCGACTCCCGCCGACGGAAAGATCTTTATCCTGGGGGAAGAGGCCCATGACATGGCCGCTTAAGTAGAGATCGAATTTCTTGGCTGGTGGAGACGACGGAACCGGCGTCGGAGGCACCTCCTGTGCTAACGCCACACCTGCCCACATTGACAGAATGCCTACAAATCCGAATAGAAACAGGGGAAAAGCCCCGACAAGCCTGGCCGTCCAAGTCGTTTCGCTCATAGCCGCAACCACATCCACACAATTGCGCAGTAGGGAAATATTCTCTCGGAAGCTAGCACGATCTACTCACAGAGGCAACGACGAGACATTCCCGGCGTTGCCTTTCCAATCGGGCCTTGACCTAGCAACGTTGTCGCTTCTTGGGTATACTCCGCCCCACTCGATTACCATGTCATGAGGTTGTCCATGTCTTCCGTCCCTTCCGCAGACTCACATACGACTCCGACTCCATGCGACGTCCTCGTGGTCGGAGGCGGTCCTGCCGGCTCGACCATTTCAGCGTTGCTGGCTGAACAGGGCTGGAATGTCCAGGTCTTGGAGAAGGATCCGCATCCTCGCTTCCATATCGGCGAATCGCTGCTCCCCCAAACCCTCCCGATCCTCAAGCAATTGGGTGTGTTGGCCGACGTCGAGAAGATCGGAATCGTGAAATACGGTGCAGAGATGGTCTCGCATCGTTATGGCCGGACGCAGATGTTCTACTTTTCCAAAGCCTTCGATGAATCCCAGCCCTATGCCTTTGAAGTCAAACGATCCGAATTCGACGCCATCCTCCTGAAGAATGCCGTCGCCAAGGGCGCGCAGGTCCACGAAGGTGTTCGGGCCGAGCGCGTCGAGTTTCGTCCAGGGACGACGTCAATTGTGCATGCGCAAGACAAGACCGGAAATCCCATGGCCTGGGAGACCAGATTCGTAGTCGATGCGAGCGGGCGCGATACATTTCTTTCCGCACAACTGGGAGGAAAGCAACGCAGCCAGACCCATAACAGCGCCGCCATCTTCGGTCACTTTGAGGGTGTCGGCAGGTTGCCAGGCAAAGACGAGGGAAATATCACAGCGGGCTGGCTCGATCACGGCTGGTGCTGGTTGATCCCTTTCAAGGACGGAACCACCAGCGTCGGAGTTGTCTGCTGGCCTGACTACATCAAATCGCGCACGACTCCCCTCGATCAATTCCTCCTGGACACCCTGAGGCAATCCCCCCCGATTGCTAAGCGGATGAGTCAGGCAAAACTCCTCACGCCCGTCTATGCGGCGGCGAACTTTTCCTATCGGCGAGAGACCATGTCGGGGGACGGCTACCTCATGGTCGGCGATGCCTTCGCCTTCATCGACCCGGTCTTCTCCAGCGGCGTCCATTTGGCGCTGAACAGTGCCGTGCTCGGCGCGAAAGTCGTCGAAGCCCACCTGCGCCATTCACCGGACTACGCGCAACGGCTCCGGGAGTTCGAGCGGATGGTACGGCGGGCCATCAACACGTTTTCGTGGTTTATCCACCGCTTTACCCAGCCGGCCTTTCAATCGCTCTTCGTCTCGACCAACCGGCCGCCGAAAATCGAGCGGGCCGTCTTGTCGTTGTTAGCCGGGGACGTGTACGAACAACGTCAGGCACGGTTCCCTCTTTTCCTCTTTAAGGTTTGCTATTACACGGTTTTCATGTTGAATTGGAAAGAAAATTGGGCCGTCTCCCGGCGCAGAAAGCTCGGTACGTCGACGACGGTCACCGAGCTGCAGGATTACGCCGTCAAGCAACAATCTTAACCGGTCAATCAGCAGGAGCCGCCACGTGGGACAGAGTCAGACTCAGATGGCCTCCCGAAAAGACCCTTCACTCTCGGCCTCACCGGCGCTGCCCCACTGTGTATTTCTTGAGACGGCACAGGTGAGCTCCTGGCTGAAGACACATCACGTGAACCCGCTTGCCATCGTCTCCTTTGGCAGCCACGTGCCCGATAGCTTTCCTTGTCCCGTCATTCACCTCGACCTCCCGGAGCTCGCCGGACCCTCTCGCCTCGAAGTGTGGAGCACAACGGACCAGATCAAGTCCTATCGTGACGAGGGATTTTCAGCCTCGGCCAGTGGAAACGTTCTCTTTGGAACGGTGACCCTCACTGAACAGCCGGGCCAACCGATCGAAACCGTGACGGAGCGCGCCTACCGCCGGCTGTTCTCTTGCTTGCACGACTTGTCCTATCAACACATTTGGCGGATCTGGAACTATTTCCCCGACATCAATGGCTTCGCCAACGGGCTTGAGCGCTATCAGGGATTTTGCCTGGGGCGGCACCGTGCCCTTGCAGACATGCTGCCTGGCTTCCCTCACTCACTTCCCGCAGGCACCGCCGTGGGCACCAGGTCTGGTCCCTTGCAAATCTACTTCATGGCGGGAACCCTTCCCGCGACGCACCTCGGGAATCCCCGGCAAGTCCATGCCTACGAATACCCCCAAGATTACGGACCCCGGAGTCCGTCCTTCGCGCGGGCGACCCTGTCTCGATCTGAGACCCGCTCGCAACTCTATATTGCCGGGACGGCAAGCGTGGTCGGACATACCAGCCAGCATGTGGGCCTTCCCAAGGAACAGACGCTCGAAACGATCCAGAACCTCAAGGTCTTGCTCCCTCATGCTGAAAACGCAGCCCACAGGCATTTCACAGGGCCACAGAGCGAATCCCTGTATAAAGTCTATGTGCGGGATGCAGCCCATCTATCCGAGGTCCGCGAGGCCCTCCGCAGCTTCCCGTTATCCTCGAATCAGGTTCTATTCCTTCAAGGAGAACTCTGTCGCAAGGAACTGTTGATTGAAATCGAAGGGCTCATCACCTCGGACTGATTCCATCCATGCGATATCCTGCATCGTCTGTTCAACAACCATCCCAGCTCCCCATCATGCTCGGGAGCCATTTATAATGTTCAGGGGTCGTGCCACACATCTCCATGCCGTCGATAGAAACGGACATGGTGCGATCGCTCCCCCGCAGTTTTACTTTACGATCGACTGCGATTGGGTGCCCGGCTCTCACTCGGGACTCGAACTGCTCCTCAGCCTCTGCGATCGCTACCAGCTCAAGGGCACGATCTTCTTCGCGGGACGCTTCGCGGAAGCCTATCCGCATTTGGTCAGAGACTGTCACGACCGCGGACACCAGTTAGGCACACATGGGTGGGCCCACGGCGGGCTGGAGGAGGACGAAGATTTCCGCACGGCCAGTTACGAGCAGCAACGGGAATGGATCAGCCGCGCCACCGAGGCTGTCGAACAAGCCGCCGGTATTCGTCCGGTCGTATTCCGCGCGCCCAACCTCTCGATCGGTGAAACCACGCTCCGCGCCCTCGAACACGAAGGTTATCGATACGACTCTTCCGTTCCTGCCAGGCGATTCGACATGGGGCTTGGACGAGTCCACTATCTGAAATACTTCTGGGCGCCACGAGATCCCTATCGGCCATCGCGGGAAAATTTGACGACACCCGGCGAGGGTCCCTTGACCGAAGTCCCTCCCTCCTCGTGCCTGTTTCCGATCAACCTGGCGACACTACGCACACTCGGCCTGCCGATGATTCAACGCATGATTCGCTGGATCGGGCGCAGTTCGCGCCATCTGGTCTTCTACTGCCATCCCTCGGAATTCGTACTCGCGAAGCATCAGGTCTTTCCGGACGCCATGTCCAAGTGGAACCAGAAGGGCATGTGTCCGGCCAACCTCTCGCTGGTCGAAGATTTGATCGACCATGTCCTCGAGCGCGGCTATGCCCCCACGCATATGATGGAGGCGCCGGCGCGTGAACTTGACTTGAGACCGCGAATGGGATTAAGAGCAAAGAACTTTCAGTCGAACCGGGCCTATCCAAAGGAGGGACAGCGATGAAACAGTTGCTATCTGGAATTCTTGTGGCATGTCTGGCTGTCGTGATCGTGACAGGCTGCCGAGGTGCAGGACAAATCTACAATGTCAAAGAAGCGCCGATTGCTTCGTCGACCGGTAAAGAGCTGACATTGGATCAGGTTGGCAAGGCGATCGTGGATGCGGGGATCGGGCTCAGATGGATCATGGTGATCACCAAGCCGGGCCAGATCGTCGCCACGCAAAATGCCCGAAGCCACACCGCCATCGTCGATATTGCATACGACACCAAAACGTACAGCATGACCTATAAAGATAGCGTCAACTTGAACTACAACGCCGAGAAACAAACCATCCACGAGGCATACAGCGGCTGGATTCGCAATCTTGATAACGCCATCAAGGGTCGGCTCGCTGCAGCAGGCATGTAAGACTTATCACCCTCTGCCGCAGATCTGCGGCAGAGGGAATCTTCCCGCTCCCTTTCCATCCCCGACAATCCGTTACTTACGTGAAGACTTGGCAAGCTTATCGGTCCGCGAAAGGCCTTCCGCGGACGAAGGACCGATCCACTCCCTGACAACGCGATACAAGCCTGCCGGATACATCCCTCGCGAGAGCAATCTCGCGGCGACCATAAGCGTAATCTTCGCGATGTCATATACCGGCCTAAAATGGCTGAGCCTTGAACCCATCCGAGGCGCAACCCCGACGGTAACCATCCCGATCGAAGTACCCACATGACTGGCTTCAATCAGGACTTCGCTTTCAAATACGAAGCTCCGCTCTTTTCCCTCTGCGAGATCAATGCGTCTCAACAATGTCGCGGGATACAACCGGAACCCGGATTGCGTATCGTCGATGAGTTGACCGGCGGCCCATGAAATCCAAAAATCTGCAACGCGATTCGCGCCATATCGCCAGAATGACGTCTTCCGCTTGTCTCGCGGGCGGATTCCGACAAGAAACGCATCGGGAGCATTCACGGAAGCCGTAAGAAAGATCGGAATCTCTTCCGGCGCATGTTGCCCGTCTGCATCGAGCGTGATGATGCCGAGGGCTCCGTGGGCCAAGGCATGCTCGAATCCGCGCTGGAGGCTGCCGGCCTTTCCTCTGTTCTCTTCATTATGTATCAGGGTGATATCCAGACCGGCCAGGGCACGGGCCGTGCCGTCGGTTGAGCCGTCGTCCACGACGATGACGTTCGGACATTGTTGCCGCGCGCGCATCGCCACATCGCGCACCGTTTCCGCCTCATTGTAGGCCGGGATCACGACCCAGCATGAACGGGCGAGGTCGCGCGGCGCAGTCATGCCATGCCTCCGTTCACACCGATGATCTGGCCGGTAATATAACCGGCGCCCTCGGACGCGAGGAACGACACGAGCGCCGCAACGTCATCCGGCGTACCCACTCGTTTCATCGGCACCAACGTGGCGACCTGCTCCGCCTTGAAGGAATCTCTTGTCGCGGGCGATTCGATCAAACCGGGAGCCACCACATTGACCGTGATGCCCCGTGACGCCACCTCGATCGCCAACGACTTGCTGGCTCCATGCAGGCCGGCTTTCGCGGCGGCATAGTTGCTTTGTCCGCGGTTGCCTGTCACCCCGGCCAGCGACGAAATCGAGACGATCCGCCCCCAGCGGGTCCCGATCATCGGCAGCAACAGCGGCTGCGTGACATGAAAGAATCCGTTCAGCGAGAGATCGATGACCCTTGTCCATTGCTCGTGAGACATCCCTGCCATCGGCGCATCGTCGTGAGCTCCGGCATTGTTGACGACAACTTGGATCGGTCCATCCTTCAGCAGCGCATCGAGGGCCTGCCTCGTGGCAGACTCATCGGTAATATCGAAACAGACAACCGACGCCGACCCGTTTTTATTCCGAATCTTCTCTGCCACCTGCTCAGCCGACTCAGGATGCCGATGGGCATGCACGATGACGGCATAGCCATCTGCCGCCAGTCGCTCGGCGATGGCCGAACCGATGACACCACTGCCTCCGGTCACGAGGGCGCGTTTCCGCATCATGATGGCTCGCGCTTTAAAAATATCGAGGCCCGTCCCGTCATCATGTTGTGGCCTCCGGATGAAATCGCAAACTGATACATGAAACTATCGCCGCCTTCGAACAAGCGCGAGGCCGCAATCGTGAGTTCCCCTGGACAGTCGTCGAGACGGTCTACCGACAACACCACATCCTTCACCCCGCCGACATAGCCGATCAGCCCCTCCGTAGACCGCTCTCGATTCAGAAGCCCCACATGGACCCCCATCGCCTGTGCCGCATATTCCAGCCCGGTCACCGCGTCGAGGCGCCCCCCCTGCCGCAGCGGATTCGCCACATCGAGATGCGATTTCGTGAAGCACCGAATCGCCGTGGCATCCCACGACTCCACGAGATCGATCAGCCGCATCGCCCCGGTATGGGGAAGGAACGTGCTCAGTTCTTCTTTGCTCAATTGCGGCATCGATCGATTTCCAACACGAGCTGCTGACTCTCGAGCAGACTCACGATCACCCTCTCCGAACCGCCGGTGGCAAGCGCTTTCAAGAGCGGCAGCGATCGGGCCGCAGGATTGTCCAGACGCACTCGCTCCAATGCAAGGTCTTGCAGATGGCTCGCCGGCTCTTGATCTGTTTCGTTGAGATGCAGTTGCATGGTGGCGAGCGCAACGTCCGACGGCGGAGCGAGTACGAGAGCCACGGCAAAACCAGCCGCGATCGGACGCGCTTCGTTGAGCGGGGCAGGCACGGCCAGATCATAGGCGACCAGCAACAGCGGACGTTGCTCCACGTAGACGAAGGTCACAGCTTCGAGTAGACCGGCCGCGAACGAGTCGTCATAGCAAGACAGCGCCGTCGACGACTGCTGACAAGTTGTGGCGATTCCCCAATAGCCGGACGGCGTGTTGTGGACCGATTGATGAAAGAGCGTGGGCGAAATCACCCGCTCTGGAGTCGCCAAGGTGCGGCAGAGTGTATCGAGCACCCCCATTTCGCCGCCCGAGGACGCAAAGACCGTGGGCACCTCACGCGGATCCAGACCCGATTGGACCATCGCTTCTTGTGCGACCTGCACCGCCCACCGGACACAATCGCTGCTCCGCCGCCGTTCGTTCGGAGGCAACAGCGCCGCTTCAGGGTCGGGCATCTCACCCGGTTGAAACGAACCATGACCGGCCAGCACGGCACGGCCTGTCTCCCAACCGGCGAGACCGGGAGCAAGAAGGCCGATGCCCTGAATCGCAACCTTCATCACAACTTTCCCAAGATTAGGCTGCAGTTGTTCCCGCCGAACCCGAAAATATTGCTCGCCACGCAGGAGAGCGAGCCGATCTGGTTCTCACGAAGGATTCGACTCTTCAACGAGGGGTCGACGCGCGCACAATTGAGCGTGCCAGGGATCAATCCCTCTGTGAGGCACAGGGCGGAAATGACCGCCTCAGTGATGCCGGCGGCACCCAACGTATGGCCGGTCCAGCCTTTGGTTGAACTGCAGGCCGGCCGCGCGCCAAAAATGCTGTAGACGGCTTTATCCTCGACTGAGTCGTTGGCCCTTGTGGCCGTCCCATGCAAATTCACGTATTCGATGTCTTCAGGGCGACGCCCTGCCCGGGCCAGCGCATCCCGAATCGCGCGAATGGCGCCGGCGCCTTCCGGATGGGGATGCGACATGTGATAGCCATCCGTGCTCTCGCCGTAACCGAGGAGCGCCACCGCTCCACGTCTGCCGACCCGCTCGCTGGATTCCAACAAGGCAAACCCTGCGGCCTCGCCCAGAGACAACCCATCGCGATCTTCGTCGCAGGGACGGCAGGGAGCAGCCGAGAGCAGCTGCAGCGCCGAGAACCCATACAGGGTGGTCAAGCAGAGGCTATCGACGCCGCCGACGATGGCGGCATCGCAGAGACCTGCTCGCAACAAACGATCGGCCGTCGCAAACACCTTCGCGCTGGAGGAACAGGCAGTCGACACCACCACGGCAGGCCCGCGCAATCCGAGACAGACCTGCACGAAGTGGCCCAGCGAAAACATGTTGTGGGTATAGCGATAGCGCGAGGTATACCAGTCCGGGAGCGAACCGGCTTGGTTCCTCGCCTGATAAGCATGTTCCGTCTCCAGAATGCCTGAGGTACTGGTCCCCATGACGACAGCGACACGATGAGCGCCATAGCGTTGCTTCGCTTCCGCCACCGCGACCATGAACCCATCCTGCTGCAGGCCGAGCCAGGCCAGCCGATTGTTGCGGCAATCGAATCGCTCCAGTTCATTGCCGAGCGAAAAATCCTCAAGGCCCTCGACGCGTCCGATGTAGGTCTTGAGCGTGACGTCTTCGAAGTCGCAGGGTTTCAATCCCGACCGCCGCCCGCGCAAAGCTTGAAGGACCGGTCCCACCCCACGGCCGTTGGCTGTGACGAGGGTATAGGCGGTCAGGGTCAATGGCGTGATCGGTTGCACGTTAGCTGACATGGGAATCCTGCCCGGCTAAGAATCCTGCAAAGAGTAAACAGGTCAACGACCCACAGGCTGCCGTCAGGCCGATCGCATGCAGCACAGGAATACTCGAACAGGCGAGTACGCCGAACACCAGAACGGTCGTGGTGCTACAGACCAGCAACCCAAAGACGGTCCTCTGCCGTTCCTCACCTTGGTCCTCCACACGATTGAAGAACAGCGCGTAATCGAGTCCCAAGCCGACCACCAGGAGTAACGTCGCGACATGAAACAGGGAGAGCGATTCACCAGACAGATTGAGAATACCCACCACGACGATGAGCCCGGCGATAATCGGGACAAGCACACGCCAGAGCTGGGAAAGCGATTTCAATCCGATGGCTAAGGCCCCCGCAATGGCGATCGTTCCCCACCCGAGCAACTGCACCGTTCTGTTGCGATAGTCCCTCATCAACCGGTTGGACTCTTCCTTGATATCCACGTAGGTGACCGCAGACTCTCCCCAGCCTGCCACTGCCGCCTTCAATCCCTGTCGATCGACGACGCCGCGCAGCGGGGCAACGGCCACCCATCGTCCGTGATCTTCCAGCATCAATGCCTCGATCTTCAGGCCTAACGGCGTGCCCCGGAACAGGTCCCGATCGACCAAGGGTTGCCTCCGAGCCACCTCGACCTCGTCCAGGAATGGCACGAACAGCCCTGGCGCAAACGGCAATCCCTTCACCGCCTCGCCCAGCCAATCCTTCAAATCAACAGAATTGGGCAAGGACTGCTGCCGCTCTTGCTGCACATGATGGCTGGGCAAGTAGCGCGACACCAGATCATATCCCTCCAACGCGCCGGCTTCTCGAAGACGATCCAGTTGTGGCATCACCGCTTCACTCCGTTCTAACAGGTCTTCTTGCGTCGCCGCTTCGACCACCAGGAGATCCCGCATATCCGGTGCACCGAGCGCACGACGCAACTGCTGGTCGAGTTGCTTCTTCTCCTCCGAGACAGGACTAATCTTCGCCAGATCCTCTTCCCACAATGGCGTATCTGACCATATCATCACGATTGTCGCAAGGACGACGGCCACCGGCACCACCACTTTCGCCTTCGACAAATACGCCATCGTGCCAAGCAGATCGGTCCGGATCTCTCGTGGGACAAAACCGGCTGGGATACAGACCGGCAATACCCATCGAGTCACCAAGACTGCAGTGCCCAGGCCTGCCAGAGCGAAAAGCCCCAGTTGCGCCAATGCCGGAAAGCCAGCCAGCAGCAGGGAGGAAAATCCGATCGCGGTCGTGAGCACCCCGAGCCGCATCGTCGGCCAGATCGCCCGCATGGTCGCACGAGCAGAAGCCTGCTTGTTCAGATGGCTGAATAAATGGATGGGGTAATCGTCGGCTACGCCTAACAGCGTGATGCCGAATCCCAGCGTAATGCCGTGCACAAACCCGAACCAACTATGCACCGCGACCATGCCGGCCAAAATCCCGCTCGAAAGCGGAATCAGACTCAGCAGCACCAGCATCCAGGATCGATAGCTGGCGTAGAGAAAGAGAAAGACCAGCGTAGCAGCCAGGGTCGAGAGCCACCAGACTTCACGCTCTATCGTCCGCTGGATCTCGACCGTAAAGACCCCGGGGCCGCTCATCAACAACCGGGCCGATGGTGATGGCCCATCGGCCACCCGATGAAACGACGCCCGAATATCCCGTTGAATCGCTTCCTGCGCATCGGCATCGAACCCCGCGGCTTTGGTTTCAACGACCAACAAGGCGCGCTGGTGATCACCCGACATCCAGACTCCGCGATGTGTGGCCGACGATTCCCACCCAGACCAGGACTGGAGGATCCCGAGAAATTCTCCGGTTGGATCGGTCGGAATATAGGCCTTGATCATCGAAGCCAGAGGAGAGCGTAGTTCATCGAGCCGTTGCTCAAGAGCGGCATGCAGCGAATCGGCAGAAAAGGTCTCGGCCCTCACCGTCCGGCTCAGGAGATAGCGCGCGCGAAACAAGACCTGCCGTTCTTCGGACGACAAGACCTGCATGCCGTTGCCCACGAAATCGATCTGGGCATGCTCTCGCAGCCCTTCACCCAACGTCTTGCTGAGCCTGGCCAATTCATCCGGCGGCGCCCCCTCGATGGCCAGCAGCAGCATCCGGCCGGCCAGGCCCGAGCGCACTTGCGTCAGCAACAACCGTTGCGTCGCCGTGGTGCCTTCGGGGAGCAGATCACCCAGTTCGCTATGGACAGACAGACGGGTCCCGGTGAACCAGACGGCGCCGGTGATGAGGGCGACCCAGACGAGAACTGGCCACCAGGCGGCTTTCATTTGGATGGTCCCCGGCGAAGCGTCATCACCGAGCGGTCGCCATCTGGCGCTCGAATGGCGATGGTCGTCAGGCGCCCTTCCGACCCGGACAACAGCAGATAGTCGACCATGGATTTTCCGGCCGGATCGTAGGGACGGAGCAGCAATGTCCATTGTCGACTGGTGCCGTCGACGGTGGTTTCGTACACTTTCTTCAGCTGTGCCACATCGCCCGTGAGCGTCGCCCGAAAGGCTTCGACAAAGCTGCGTAACGCCGGATAGTCTTCCAGTGAAATAGTTTTTTTCACATGCTTGCGTTCACTCTCGAAGGTCACCCGGTCTCCCTCAATGAGGTACCGTTCGCGGTACGGCTCCAGCACTTCCTTCTCCAGCGTCGACGGAGGCGTGAAACGCAACAGGCCGCGCACGATCAAGGGCTCGGTGAGCAATGAGGAGTAGGTCGCTTCTTCAAACGATACCGAGGGCTCCCGACCCTCTTTCAGCGAGGCCACAACCTGCTCGACCGTCCAGACGTTACCCGAACGATCGCCGAGAGAAAGGGAACTCTCCGCGGTTACCTCGGCGACATTTCCAGCCAACAGCAGGACGCTGAGGACAAAGATCCACCTAGTTTGAGTCGTTCCAAAATTCATAAAAGTTAAACCAATTATCGGGGGCACGGCGGCAGACGGCCTCAAGGCGATCGGCATACCGTTGCGTCCACTGTTGCAGATCGATGGGACGCTGATCGGACGACAGCTGCATCCCTTCGCTAAAGGACTCCAGATACACCTCATAGCGGTCCCCCCCCCGGTACAGCCCGAAGAACAGGACCACCGGAGCATGGACGACGCGGGCCAATCGCATCGCTCCGGTTGGAAACCTGGCCTGCCCCCCCAAGAAGGTACAGGCAAGCGACTGATCGTGCTGCATCACACGATCGCCCATGATCCCGACGACACCACCCCTATCCAGACATTCTTTTACTTGCAGCATGGTGCCGGGCCCGCCGACCTGAATGACCGTCTCAGCGACGGCGGGATTCAACTCCTGAATCAGGTGACGAATCAAGGGCGCGTTCTGCTCATCCATCAGGACGCGGATCTCGATGTGCTGACGGGACAGTCCTACGGCCCGCACCACTTCAAAGCTTCCAAGGTGCGACCCCAGGAGCACACAGCCACGGCCTTTCGCCAACTCCTGGTCTAGCACCTCCAACCCATGGATCTGAATATCGAACAGATCAAACCGGCCGCGCAGAAAATAGACCCGGTCAAGGATCGTTGAGGCGAAGGCAAGGTAGTGGCGATAGAGATCGCACCACCCGACCGGCCGACCAAACAACCGCTCGCGAAATTGCGTGATCGCCTTGCGGGCAGACCCTGACGCCAGTAGAAAGTAGAGACAGATCGGATGGAGCAGGATCCGAGCGGTCGGACGGCCGAGCGATTGCGCAACCCAGGCCATCAACCGGATGGCCGTCCGGCTCCCGCGCTCCTGCTGCTGTCGCCAAGCGAGGCTCACGTCCGTTCCATGTGCGCCGTTGCACCAGGCATGAACTCGATGGTGCCGGACGCCACGAGGCGTGCATCCACTCGGCAAGAAAATGTGGCCTGCCCGGCTCCCGCTTCCTCCACACGAATAGTCACAGCCTCGCCCGGTCGGAGCGGAGAAGAAAATTTCACCATCGGCAGGCCCTTCACCACCCGGGAAACAGCCGATCCCCGGCGCAGGGTGTCGAGCACTTCGTTCAGCAGCACCACGCCAGGCACGACGGGATAGCCGGGGAAATGCCCCGCCAGCGACGGATGATCATGGCTGATGGAGAGCACCCGCTCATGTACCATGGCCCTGCCCTGCCAGCCATTGCCGGGCCAGCTCACGTACCGATTCCTGTGGTAACTTTCCTGTGGCATTGCGAGGAAGACTGGGCACACAGACCAAGGGACGCGGGAGAAACACCGGATCGATGTGGGTTCGTAACGCGCGCTGAATCTCCTCGCTGGTTTTTCCCGGAGCCACGACAAAGGCCATCAGCCTGGTGACGAAGTCGGAGCCCTCCTCGGGCAAGAAGAACACACCGTCCTGCACCCCCTCGACCTCCAGCAGTTTTTGATTCAAGTCGCCGAGCGATACCCTATGGCCTGCGACGTTGATCTGGTCCGCTTCCCGGCCATGGACGACGAACAGCCCCTGCGCATCGACAGTCATGCGATCCGGCACCCGAACCGGAGCGGGAAGGTAGTCCGTCTCTACGGTCCACCCCATCTCGCCGGATTGAAGCCGCACTCCATCTAAGGGCCGCCAGGAATCCCCCGCCGTCGTCCGCCGCTCCGCGACACTGCCGGCTTCGGCAAATCCGAAAATTTCGTGCACCTCGGTGTGAAAGTGTCGTTCAGCTTCTTGAGCCAAACCCTGAGAAAGGGGAGCGGTGGCGGAGAGGATCAACCCGACCGGCGGCATTCTCACGCCTTCGGTCATGCAGGCGCGAAGATGTAAAGGCGTGGTCACGAGAATCCTTCGCCCCTCCACGTCGGCCAAGGCGCTCAGGATGTCGGCCGGGAAGAGCGGCCGCCCGGCATGCATGACCAATCCATGCATGATGGGCAACATGACGGAGGCTTCGAGGCCGAACATATGTTGATGCGGAACGGTGGCCACCACCGAGGCGCAATCGCCGCTTTTGATACCAAGCCTGGATCCGGTTGCGTGAGCTACGGCCGTCAACGCCCCCCACGTTTTCTTGTTGGGCATCGGCTGACCTGTACTCCCGGAGGTAAACGCGATCGCCACGACTTGATTCAAGGGGACCAACGGAATCTCGTCCGGCCAGGGGGCCATGCCCTGTAACTGTTGCATCGCAACAGACTCGATCCCGTCGATCGCATCATCACGATCGGTCAGGGCGTAACTCTCGGGGTAATCGCCGGCGATGCGGCGAAGGGTCTGGACCGCCCGGCTTTGAGGCAGCAACGTCAACTGCCGCCGGAGAATGGCCGCGGCAAATCCCACCAGAAACTCGTAGCGGCTCGTTGCGAGATTGATGACCGTGAGCCGATCGGGCAAGGATTCTGCGAGTCGAACGACGTCGGATACAAACTGCCGCGCCGTGCGTGAACCATCCGACTCCAAGGCCAGCACATCGTCCGGACTATAGGGGCCGATCAAAGGGGTATCGTGCATGGCCCCACCTGCGGTCACTTCGTGCGGTTCTTCACAATCGCATTGGCCAACGCCCGCAGGGAGGAAAAGATGGCTTTGATGTCTGGATCGCTCGACTTGAGCTGATAGCCGTAGGTTTGTGAAATAGCCAGCGAAAGCTCCAACGCGTCGATCGAGTCGAGGCCGAGCCCGTCTCCGAACAATGCTGCGTCAGGCTGGATCGTAGCCGGATCGATCTTCAGCTTGAGCGTCTGGACGATCAGCTTCGACAGCTCTTGTTCGAGCGGCTTTGATTCTGAATGTTCCATGGTCATCCTAAATTCTCACGGCTCGGTAATCCCGCAAGAGTCCGTTAAATAACTCGTGCAACGAACAATCGGTCAACCCGACTTCCCGTAACGCGCCGAGGATCGTCTCCGGCGAAACACAGAACTCGGTCGTATCCCACCAATAGGCCATCAATGTTTTCATGTCCCGATTCCCGGTCGAGGCGGTAAAGGCAAGACCCATGACCGTCTTGATGTAAAAGCGCGACAGCGACAGCAGCAGCGGAGAGCGAGGCCGACAGATATCTAACAGCAGCACAATCCCTCCAGGCTTGAGCACGCGCCGATACTCAGCAAACGCGGTTTTCAGATCGGAGACATGCCGCATGGCATAACCCATGCTCAAAAAATCGAAGCTCTGATCGGGAAAGGGCAACTGCTCGCCTATCCCTCGAACGAAATTCCGGCAAGGGCCCTTTTGTGCCTCCCGCAACATGCCGATACTCGGGTCCAGCCCAACGACTCTACCAGACGGGCCAACCAATTCACGGGCACATTGCGAAACTAAACCGGGGCCGCAGGCGACATCGAGCACATGCATCCCTGGCTTCAGTCCTGCTTCACGGAGCGCCTTTTTCCGATACCAGAGCCCGGAACCGAATCCGGTTGCGACATCGATATTGCGGTACTGATAGGCCGTCCGATCGAACAGCTCATTCAGAAACGCTTGCCGTTTCTCGTCCTCGGAATAGTATCGGCGCAAGGGGGGATGGGGCGCGACAGGCACCATCGGCACCTGGGACAGGGGACGCTCACCGGATGGATCTGTACCGACGCTCATGATGGGCCTCTGGAAACCCGTGGTTGGCACTCTTGTAGCAGGACTCTCCGGTACGGGCAAGGGGGCGCAACCGATTAGAAGAAGGCTTGGACGGAGAAGACCAGGTCATTGTCCCGGTCGCGATGGTTATATTCCAGCCGCAATGCCCAATTCTGCGAAAGCGTATAGCGCGATCCGGCATACCAGCGGATATCGTCGGACTTGTCTCCGAGCGCATAACGCAGGTAGGAGCCAGACAGCATCAACTTCCAGCGATCGGTGGCGTCGACCAACATCCCCACCGTCCCGCCTCCGCCGACCCGATGACGCTCTTCGTAGGCTCTGCTGTAGTTGGCTTCTGCCTCGGCAAATGCAAAATAGACTTCGCGCTTGAACAGCGCCGTTTCTGCCGCAGCCCCGAGACCGACGTTGGCCACTCCGTTGCTGCAGAGTGTACAGCCATTGTGCCGGATCGTCTGCATCCCGACATTCACCTTCCAGGAAGGGGCGCGGAAGAGGTCATCCATAGGGGAGAGCGAAAGGATGTTCAGCAGGGTCGCTCGCTCAAACCTGGTTTGTTCCTGCCGATTATATTGACGAACAGCGACTCCCACTATCTCGATTTGGGCATTCGGCGTGTATCCGGATTCAGGATCCAGCAGGTCATGGTATGCAGCCCGCAACGACACTTCTTCAAAGCTGTCGCGATTGCGCCACCCGGCGCCGATCGCTGCACGGGAGGTGTGATGCCCTGCGTCAGGCTGTTTTGTATAGGGAAGAATTGCGATCTCCTCCGATGGCACCAACAAACGACTCCGCTCCGTCAGCACGTGCCGATTACGCTCCTTGTATACCTTCACCTCTGGATCGTCGCTCTCGGACTTGTACCGCAGATAATCTGAGGCGACATCAAGAACAAGAGCCCGGCGCAGGACAGACAGCGTGGCAAAAGCCGCATCCCGTATCACGTCTGACGACAGCACGATCTGCCCTGAGAGGACCTGCTCCTCCGGTGTCAGGAATGTCCGTTTTCGTCTGATGAGTGTGCTCCGGGAAGGGCGATAGGTCGTGGTGCCCACCATTCCAGGCTGAGCGACGATGATACGTACGGTATCCGCCGGAATCGTCCAGAGATAGAACTGTTCTCTCAAATGTAGATCAGGATTGGCATACTCCAAAAGGGAGAGAATGTGATACGAACAATTTTCCTTGAAAAAGAAATAGTCGAAATACGCGCTCCCCATTTCCCAGGCATGCATGATCAGCCGCTCGATCTGGGACGGAGTCAGGTTCAGTTGATACTCCCACATATCGCGATTTTCCATGTCGCGATAGGCTTGGACCTTGAGGTAATAGGGAGGGGTGGAGAAGAAGCCCTTGTAGCCTCCGAAGATGCCCTTATACGCATATTCAAGCCCGACGTCAGGAGGCAATTCAGCCGCGTAGTCGATGGTGTAGGCCAGGATTCTCGTTTGTTCAGTCTGGCCCTTCTGATCAATCCGTAAAAACGTATGACCGAACATGGACGCGGGATTGTTCAGGAAGGCCGCAGGGAAAATGAGACTGACGCCCTGGGGGTTCAACTCGGCCCGCCACCCCTCGAAACGATCACAGACAACGGGCACAAGCTGACTGTCGTCGAACCGCAGCCGCTCTTTCAGCCAATGATACCGGGCGATGAAGGCACATTGGGCCGGCTGCTTCGAACGTCCGATAATAGCGGGAGAAAAAAATGCCTCGATCGTCGCCCTGAGTTCGGCTTCTGGGTTCTGTTTCCCTTGAGGCGATAGGAAAAATCCCTCGTCATCCTGTTCACTGGTCACCCCTCCAAACAGATTGTCTTGGTAATGCAGCAACAAGCGCCATTCGCGTGCGTCTGCCAGCCGAGCGCGTTTTGCTTGTTCAATCAGTTCATCGCGATAGTGATTGGGCCCCTGGTCTGCCCAGCCACAAATCGGCAGAGAAAAGAAAATGATGAGAAGGAGAGCATGAATGAGAGCCACAGCGAATACGGAATAGAACGGCTCCCGCCTGACGGCGGGAGCCAAGAATACCTGCACTACTTATTCAACGACACCTTCGCCAAGACCGGATTGGCTGAGATCGCATCATTCAATGATTTGACCATCGCCACAGACGAAAGCTCTCCTGCATTCGTCAACGTCGTATAGCGCTCTTGAGCCATCGCAAAGAACGCAGCATGCTGGTCTTGCGGCAAGCCCAACAGCGCGGCCAACGAAGCCAAATGCTCACCGCGGCCTTGCGCCATTTCTTGAGCCAAGGCATCCGAGTTCAACTCGGCAAACATGGTCGTCTTCTCTCCTGCCGCCCACCACTTACCGTCATCCGTGCAGCCTGAAGTTCCGCTGCTAATTGCAAAGGTGTTGGCCCCTGTCCCATTGAGAGTGGCCATCAAAACTTGTGCGCCCTTCGTCTTGGCGTTCGGATAGTTTGCAAATGCAATCTTGCCAAGTCCGCAACCAGGTCCCGTATCAGGCGTACCAGCCGCCAATACGAATCCCGCCTGCATTCCCACGAATGCTACTGCCATTGTCGCCATAAGCATTTTCTTCAGCATAGGTCCTCCTCCTTATATCAGTGGATCACTCACTGCTAGGCACAGGATATAACGGTCTGATTATAGCCGAAACATAACGTTCTGTTGAGATAAAATTACCTATGGCTTCTCTGCGACAACAGCAAGCAACGATATTCAACTGTTACCGCTTAGTCTACGCTGAGATGCAACCCGCGTTGGCCTTACCCAAGAACAGGCTCCGACAGGACGCCGTGAATTGCTCGTGAACAGAATTTAAAAGTTCAGCCCGATTCCACCAAGCACATAATTTGCTCGATAGTCGAAGGAGACGGCCTTCCAATGGAACGTCGTCATCAGATGTTTGTACTCGGCAAACAGAAACGTCTGGCCCCTCACCTCCCACTGCACTCCTCCCATAAACTGATAGGCGAAGTTCGACGTCGAATCAAATGCTCGATTCGACCGGCCGGGAAAGTCCGCACCGTGCAGAATTCCTCCAGAATATCCGACACCAACGCCTCCATAGGGGCGAACCGACCCGGAGGGCTGCCTAACCATGACATTCACCATACTGTTGAGGACGGTCAGGCCAGCCGCACCCTCTGCGCTGTTACGATTCGCTGCTGATAATCTGCCCGTCGTACCGAAGTACTCCAGTTCGATTCCGAGCACTCGAGACGTGGCTTCGGGGAATACGCCAACTTTAAACCCCGCCCCCAGGCTCCTATGAGCATTGCTCTTACTAACCTCTTGTCCGGCAAGGTTCATCCCCTGTGCCTCGGGAAATCCACCCACCACCGACAGACTCATGTAGACATCCGCCGACTCCGCCGCCTCTGCCCCAGCAAGCTCTGCTCCGTACCCATGAAACGTGAGCACGCCCACCACAGCTCCTGCCATCATAAGCCTGAGCAAAATCGGCATGGTGATTCCAAACCGCTTCATGAAAAGTCGCAACCTCAGTGTTCGAGCGAGTCAGCTTAAAATGTTACTGTCGTATCTCCACAACGTACCCTGAGCGAACGGCGCGGAGCTACAACAGAAATAAAAAAGCGTGGATGGCAACCCGCCATCCACGCTCTGGCTCCTTCGCAACAAGGGCCTACTGTGCTAACAACTAGTTGCCTTTGACAATCGTGCACAATTCAACGAACGCGCCCCAGACAAATCCCCTGATATGCTCTTGGGTATAAACCGCTTTCTTGATTCCGCCATTGATCATCGCCGCTTCAACGGACGTATCGCCGGTCGCCACAATCCCCATGATGCTCGTTCCGCAGGATTTTCCGGTCTTGGTTGGTGCCGTGCCATTGTCATGCAGAATACCGCCTGAGACCGTGTCCATGTAGATCCCAGCCGTCGGAGTCAGACCGCCAGGTTGCGTGTACCCTCCGATTCCACATCCGGAAACAACCGCTGCAAATGCAACCACGCCCAACGAGATGAATGCTCTTTTCATAAGTACCCCCTATATGTGGAATAATGACTCACTGCCTTGCTACGTGGAGCGAACAACGACTAGAGAAAATACTTAGTATGGCTGAAACGAGTTTATGTGGCGGATCCAGAATTGTCAACGTTTCGATCAACTGCCGCAGGCAGCTGAATCAAGGCCTATGCCTTACGGTAACTGCTTCGCAGGGCGCTCCCCTGGCTCAGGGAGCGACAACCGGCTGAGACCCGAGTGACGCCTGCACCTGTTTCCATTCGAACGTAAAGGGCTCCGGGGATTTCTTCGGCAAAGCGGCCAGCTCCGCTTTCAATCGTTCGGCCCTGGCGGTGCTCATCGGATGCGTGGAGAGCCATTCCATCCGACCTTCGTCTTTTTCCGACAGTCGTTCGAAAAACTTGATCATGCCGGAGGGATCGATCTTTGCCCGTTGAAGCAGTTGCAGTCCCTTCACGTCCGCTTCGGTCTCCTGCTCCCGGCCGAACTTGAGGGTGAGGAGTTCAACGCCCACTTGTTTCATCATGCCAACAAGGCCCTGTTGGTCGCCGAGCACAATCGCCACCGCAGTCATCAACCCAAGACTCTTCACCATCCGCTCAAGCCCATGCCGTTGCAGCACATGGTTCAACTCATGGCTCATCACGCCCGCCACTTCTTCGCCACTGTCCGCTTTTTTCATGAGCCCGGTGAACACCACCACATGCCCGCCTGGGAGCGCGAAGGCATTGACGACGTCACTCTTCACCACGGTCACTTCAAACTTATAGGGATTGTTGGGAATCTGTTCGGTCAGCCGCTGCGTCATCTCTCCCAGCGCAGTGACTCCCGGACCTTCTTTCATCACCTCTTGATGGACAAGGAAGTCCCGATAGGCCGAGTCCCCCAGCTTTTGCTCCCACTCAACCGGAATCCGGCTCACGGCAACCTCGACCAGCAGATCGGCTCCGAACCAGAGGCCCAGTACCAGAGCGAGAATCGAACCGACAACGACAGCCCACATGACACGATGGCGCTGCCGCGCCTGCCGCACCCGCTCGGCCGCTTGTTCAAACGGAGCGTTCAAATGATCCGGCGCAGCTTGGCGAAAGGCACGTATCACGTCGTGGTTTTTGAGATAGAGCGTCCGCTCCCCCTGTGCGTGAGCCCACTTCACTACAAGATGGTCATGGTCGAGCCCACCGGCTGAGACAGTGAGTGCAGAAAACAGGATCACCTCGCGCGCGCCCTCGGCCCCCTCAGACTCGAAGATGATCGTGAGACCGTCTCCCTCGACCTGGACAACACAAGGGGCACCGCTGGCGGGGAACTCGCTACCGAAACAAAGGGCGTTGGGGAGAAATTGAGTCATGGTTAATTGAGGACTGACCTATTGATGATAAAAATCTCGCAGGCGGATGCTCAAAACGGCGACCAACAAGGCCGCAGGCGAGAGACAACCGGAGGCGTACCCTTCGGGGTACGTTGAGGATTGTTTCGAGCCGAGAACGACGTTGGCCGGCGTTTTCAGCATCCGCTACTCGGAGACGGGGATGAATTGCCTGATCCAGGCTCCGAAACTTCCAGGATTCCGACTTTGAATGTACACCAGGCCAGGCCCTCGGAAACGGCAGACAAAGCCTTCGCCAGACGTGAAGCTGGCGACCCATCCAGACGTGGCCTTTTCAATGTTGTAAGACGTGGTGGCAGACCAGGCTACCAAGTGGCTGTTGTCCACGATGTATTCCTGATCTGGCTTCAACTCGATCTTGTGAATAGCTCCAAAGCTGTTCAGGACGAGCGTCCCCTTCCCGCTGATTTTGAGGATGAAGAAGCCTTCTCCGCCCAATAAACCACGGCTCAGGCTCTGCATTTTACTTTCAATCACGATCGCGTCTGCGCCTGCGAGAAAGCCGTCTTTCTGCACCATGTACTCGTTGACACCATCAAGTTCCAAGATGACAATTTCACCTGGAACAGTCGGCGCCAGCAAGACTTCACCGGGGCCGCGGCTGGCACGCAGCGTTTGGAAGAAAAACTTCTCGCCTGTCAGGAACTTTCGCGACAGGGCTCCAAGAAACCCACCTTCCATTTTGCTTTCGATGTCGATGGTCGGCGAACAGGCCACCATCGCACCGGACTCGGCCTTGATCGACTCGCCCGCTGCCAAATCCACCCGCACCATCGGAAAGGCCCCTGGATATAAGATCTCGCTCTTCATCTTTGTCTCTCCATCACATGTGAGTCTTTTGAGTCTTTCGAACTAGTCTCCGTTTGTTGCGTCGATGATTCTCTGGAATACCACAGGCAGTGTCAAGCAGCCAGAGCGAACGAAAGGATCAGAATTGTTTGATTACGGCAGCGAGGAGGCGTGGGTTACTTGGATCGGGATGGAGCGACGGAGCGGCTATTCTCAACCGCAACCGTTTGAATCGTGGGAATGGTCGCTGCAACATCAAAATGGAGATCGCCATCTTGATCCTTGCCGTCTCGCCCGACGCTATACATCACGCCCCTCTGCTGGTTGACCAGCATGGGAAGACCGGTAAAGGGATCGTAGTAGGCTTGTCCGGCCTTTGCGAGACGCGTGAGGACATTCCCCTCTTGTGGCCCTCGTCTAATCCAGACTTGCAGGCCCGCCAGGCGAAGTCGCGCTTCGGTCTCCACAATCCGTCCGACGTAAGGATCCCATGATGGGAGCGGCTCGATACCGATGATGTGCTCGACCGGATTCGCCACATAGTCCAACGCGCTGACCGCGGGAGTCCGGATGAAGCTGGATGGTTTCGGCAAGTTGGTGTAACGCCCTTCGGCCACGGCTTTGCTCGCCGCCTCGTAATAGTCCGCATAGGCGTTGGCCCGACGCTGCACGGGAAGAGGCATCGCCGCCGCAAGGGACACGTACAGCGGACGCTCATCGGTCTTGTCGTTCTTCAGGCTGCCCGGCACCGTCTTCGTGGCCCAGACGAAATGGCTCTGCATCGGCCACCGGAGGGATAGCTCTACCTGATCGAGGGGGCGAACGATCTTGCCAAGCCGACCGATGGCTGCCGCATCGAGGTCCTGACGGGTCAAGAGTCCGGATACGATGGCCACATCGTCCTGGACGGCCGTCGCAGCCAACATCTTGACCATCAACGTCTTCGACTGTCCCAGTGCGACGCGCCAGGACCCCATATCGCTTTCAAGCCGTCCAAGTCCGGTGTTGAGGTCCTGCGCAAATCCTTCTGCCAGATACAGCCGATGGGCTAGCAGAACTTGAGCACAGTTTGGGCTCACGATTTGTCCGTACCCCACATCTTCAAACGGCATCGACAACCATTGTTGGTACCGCTTGAGGCCAACCGCTTCTTGAGCCGTCCAGGATCGTACGGCTGCAGCCTGCGGCTTCATCTGCGCAACGGGGTCAGTACCGCTGAACCACCCTCTCAGCACATTGGCAGAGGCCCCAGTGGTCGTCCTCCCTGCCCCTTCATCACCGGCCATACAGGCCTGTGCCGCCTGGAGTTCCTGCCCCTCAGCCTTCTTCTCATAACCAGCTTGGAGTGGGTCCCGCTCCGCAAGCGAGCCGAAACCAAGCAGCATAAAGTACCCGTTCTTCCGCTGGTCTGTATGCGCCTGGGGGGAACTCGCCGTCAGGTTGCGATAGACCGGGGTCGGGGGCTCTTCCATGACCAGCCAGGCCATTCCCACCCCTCCGATACCGATCGCGACCAGAGCCGCACAGGCAAACGCCAACACCAAGCAAAATACGACCATCGATTGCGTCGTCGAAAAACAGGACCCGATCATCGATGAGAAGCCGCTGCGGATTCGAGCCACTCTCGTCGCAAACGATGGGGAAGGTCGTGGCCGTGCCGTACGATCCTGCGCGGGAGCCTGATTTCTCTGTCCCGTTGAGTCAAACAGGACATCCACCGCCGACGCTGCCACTGAGAGCGTCGGTTCCGGATTGGACTGGACAGACTCAATGCCGGAATCCTGCCACGTTGCCGGAGAGGAGGGACTAGGAGTCACAAATGTAATCGACTCACTTGCCCGCACCCATTCCGGTCTCGTATCCACTTCATGAACCACTTCCTCTACGACGGGAGCTACGGCTTCAACGACAGGAGGCGCGGCCTCAGAGGGAGCCGATTCCCAATCAGCTCGCGGCGCAGCAATCGGCTCATATTGCTCTACCACCGGCTCGGGAGCCGGGGGGACGACTGTCGCTTCCCCTTTTTCCTTGTCCCAGTTTCGCTTCTTATCAGTCGGGCGATGTGGTTGCACCTCGACTTCGCCAGTGCTCCAATGTGAGGGGGTCTCTATCGGGGCCACTGGCACCGCTGGCTCAGTACTGGCTATTTCGGAGAACGGTGGAACCTCGGCAATCTGGACCGGTGTACTGGTTACTTCTTTGCTGACTATTGAGAAAGCCTCCGGAGCTGGTGATGCTTCTGGAATCACCGCTGAGGGTGACGTCTCCGGGACAGCGGCGTCCTCGAATAATGCCACGGGCTGTGGATCCATGAAAAATGAGGACGGTGCGGGTTCAGTCTCACGAGCGAGTTCGATGGGCTCCGACATCGTCTGCGCTGGAAGGTCCACCTCAAGAGCATGTGGGATCTCGACCGAAAGAGTCGATGGCTCTTCTTGACGCGAAGACTTTTCCTCCAGAAAAGCCGCTACGGATTCGGAAAGATCGGGCACTCTGATTACAGCTGCTTCTGGGATCGAGTCACGCTCTTCTTCCAAGCCTGAAGCCTGAGCCGATGGCACTGTGTCTGGTTCCGTGACAGAAAATGGCGGTGCTGGTGTCGCTGTACTGACGGGATCGGCGAGCTCTGGCACTGATTCAGGCTGAACCGATTCCGCCTCCCTCGCAACCTGTGAAATCGCATTCGGCGTCGAGAATGAACTAGGAGAACTCGGTGCCGACGTTCCCGCACCAAATTTCCATGCGCCATCAAAAACGGAGTTCCATGAAAATGGAACATGTGCGGAAAAATCTGAGACGGAAAGGGCCGGGGCTTCAGGCTCTGGAACCACCGGTGAGTCCACCACATGACTCAACTCACTCGGCACCGGCGGCGCTTCCGCCGATTC
Organism: Nitrospirota bacterium; assembly: GCA_030645475.1. NCBI lineage: Bacteria > Pseudomonadati > Nitrospirota > Nitrospirota bacterium. Next base: position 72,941 of record JAUSMA010000016.1, on the reverse strand, counting down.
TGGCTGAGCGATAAAGGAGAACGTCGGCACCTCCGGCTCTGATATCACCGCAGGGCTCACCGCCAAATCCACCGCATCGCGCATCTCACTCGACACCGTCGGCTCTGGCACAAACACAGAACTCACCGGCAGCGCGATCTCCGATTCTGGTTGAGCCATGAAGGAGAGCGTCGGCACCTCCGGCTCTGATACCACCGCAGGGCTCACCGCCAAATCCACCCCGGGCGCCTGAATCGGCTCTGGCAATTCCTGAGAAAGATTCAGACTGGCCGACTGATCGGATACAGGTCCAGGCTGTAACATGCTGGGCGAGGCAGGAAACGATTCGGCGCCAAAGAGTGGTGCCTCATCCGATTGAGCGGGAAGAGCGATCGACGGCGCCGCAGCTTCAATTCTGATATTGGAATGTTCGATCTGCTCCCAAGGCATGGGAGCGGACAACACCGACGATTCGACGGGAGAGGAGGGGATGGATATCCCAGCCTCCGTTGCACGCTCCTCTAAAGAGTCAGGAGTAGACACTTCTCCCACAACAGAGGGAGGCAATTCGAACATCGGCTGCCCAATCCCAATATCTCGATGTTCGGAAGGCGATAGCAGCGGCTCGGCCGATACCATCGAAGGGGCAGGTGGGATCTCCCCAGAACTGGGCAAGCACGACATCTCCGGTACATGATCCTGCCCGGAAGGATCGGCTGGCAGCCTTGGTTCCGTCAATTCGGACAATGGAACCAGCTGTTCCTGAGGGACAGAAGAGATAGGTGCCGGGTCTATCAGCACCTCCGGAGCCTCGATCGAGTCAATGACGGGACTCAATGCCGGGGATAGCGGTACCTCTTCTTGATTGCCCGGAGCACGATCACCCTGCTCCCACGACATCGCACCAGTAGGACTCGTCTCTTCAGTGGGGGCAAGAGTTACATCCTGGAGTTGGGCAGTATCGACTGCTGGTAACGTCGCGGCTTCAGCGACTACCGGGGCAGTCCCTAAATAATCACCGGTTTGTATGTCGAAAAGTGAGGCAAACTGGAACGCCACAGAGCTGGCCGGTGCAAGCGCCCTCACCTTGGCGTAGAGCTGAGACGGCTTCTTGGGATTATCAGAGTCGGGACTCTCGATGAGAATATCGATCGCCTTGCCCAATTCGGCCACCGCGGCCATGGCATCGCCCTTTTCCTCATACACATGAGCCAATTGCTCAAGAAACGGTACGCACCGAGGTCCGGCAGCTAAGTATTCACGCAATAGGGATTCCGCCAACCAAAAGTCTTGCCTGCCGATCGCTTCATTGGCGAGAGATTCAAATGCCTGCCGAGCCGTGACGAGACTGCCGAGGCGCAGATGCAATGTGGCAAAGAGCCGGCGAGCTTCCGTATTGTGAGGATCAAGGGTGAGTAATTCTTTCAACGCAGCAGACGACCGGCCATATTTGCCGGTGTTCATGTGCGTGATGGCTTCTTCGAGCAGTGCGCTCTTCTTGCTATAGCCGACAAGACCCCGCTTCGGTGCCCGGGAGGGAGTCTTTTTGTCAGTTTTTTGAGGGGGAGTTTTATCCGTCCGCACGCTTCAACCTTAGCAGATCATTAAAAGGTGCAATGTGGCTCCCCAAGCCACTTTGCCAAAATCTCACATCCGTGTGGAGGCTCACGCTCGCAGAGGGGCAAACCAAGCAGAGAACTGCAATCCCAATGCCATCACAGCTTTCATATTTAATTTGAGCGCCCCTATGTTATTGAGGAGTTAGTCGATACCGCTATTCCTTCATTTCCTGTCCGGTCGTCAAAAATGAACAAGACTGTCAGGAATCAGCAACATGGACTATGCCCCCGGGTAGTTTCGACGCTCAGACGAAGATGAACGAGACACAATGAATGATCGGTAACCTAATAGACGAAGAAGCCCGATACCATGCTTGAGCACAAAGGCATCGCTGCAGTTTTGTTGTGTCGATGGCAAGCTTATGGTACCGTTCGCTATTCCCATTTTCATGCTCAACGTGATCCGGGGGATTATTGATCCCACTCTATACGCATACAATGTTTGTGAATCATGACTTTTCTCTCTTTCGGACAATTTAGGTGGATCAGGCCGGCCTCTCTCGTCTGTGTACTGGTAGTGCTGACCGTGTCTCTGCTTCCTCTCACCCTACGGGCCGAATCCGGCGCAAGCTCACCCGGCCGCGTCTCTCTCGACTTCAATGACGTTGAACTCTCTGTTTTTGTTCGTTTCATCAGCGAGTTAACCGGCAAAAACTTTGTCTTGGATGATGTCGTCAAAAAAGCCGGTGGGAAAATCAGCGTGTATTCCCCGACCAAGGTCACGCACGACCAAGCCTACAGCATGTTCGTGGCAGCGCTCGAAGTGAGCCGTCTGGCTGTCGTCCAGAAAGGCAACGTCAATCAAATCGTCGCGATGGGGGACCTTCCTCCGGAACGAGGCGCATTCGTCTACAAACTCAAACATGCCAATGCGACCGACCTGGCCGCCATCCTGACCAATCTCGTCGCCCGATCTCAGACCGTGGCACAAACCTCACCGGGCACGAGACCGCTATTCAGGCCCTTGAGCGAATTCGAAGCCCCTGTTCAAGTCTTTGCGGACAAAGCCACGAATTCGATCATCATCAGCGCGACCAAAAGCGCCTATACCAAGTTACAATCTGTCATTCGAGACCTGGATACGCGCCGGAAGCAGGTCTTTGTCGAAGCCGTCATCTTGGAGGTACAGGTTGATCGGCTCCGACAAATCGGGAGCGACCCTATTCAGGTCATCGGTTCGGGCAAGAGCGGTTCACTGCAAGGCATTGCTGGACTCAATAGTGCACCGGAAAATTTAGCCACCATCGCGCAGGCCATTAGCGGGGTGGCTGCAGGTGGGGCAACAGGGGGAGCAGTCACGATACTCAACACGGTCAATGTGCGGGCATTTCTTCAGCTGTTGCTGAGCCTCACGGACACCAACGTCCTCTCAACACCTCAAGTACTTGCCGCGGACAATCAAAAGGCCAAAATCGTCGTGGGTGAAAATCGTCCCTTCCCAACCGGCCAGGCCCAAGGAATCACGGGCGGCACGCTCGTCACGATCGAACGAAAAGACGTGGGCGTCACATTGGAGTTCACGCCCCAAGTCTTAGAGAACGACCTGATCCGCTTGGAAATTAAGCAGGAGATTTCCGCCATCGCTGAAAATGTGGCTCAAACGATCGGAACAGGCACCTCATCCGTCCCTGTAGGCCCCACGACGACCAAGCGGTCGATGGAAACCACCACCATTGCGAAGGATCAACAGACCATCGTCATTGGCGGACTCGTACGGGACAATCTCGTCCTCAGCGAACGGAAAGTTCCGTTCCTTGGAGATATTCCGCTCTTAGGCTGGCTCTTCCGCTTCCAAAGCCGGGCGACCGAGAAACTCAGTCTGCTGGTGTTTCTAACCCCGACCTTGGTCAGGGATGAAGCGGACATGGTGGAGTTGAACGCCCGTAAAGCAGCGGAGCTGGGAACCCTGCAGCGTGAAAATCGAATCGAGGAACCCACGAGACTCAAGCAGGATGTCCTAGAAAAGCTTGAACGCCCGAATGGATCATCCCATCAGTCCTCCCCTAGCCAAACGCCCGTCCCCCCTCAACCTCTGCCGCGCCCTGAATAAGCTCCGGTCGCCGGTACAGGCACACAACAATCCGACCGCGCCACCTTCGAAATTCATCTTCGTAAAAGCAGTCAGGAGTTTCGCAGAACGCGTGAACGCGCCCTAGCGTCAACGGATGAATGTCATGATTGTGCGGAATTGGTCGGTCAGGGGTATGGGGTGAGTGACGGGTTTCGAACCCGCGACCTCCGGATCCACAATCCGGCGCTCTAACCAACTGAGCTACACCCACCATACGGAGAAGACAAAGGGGATTCTAGCAAAGGGAGCAGGAGACCCGCAACTCACGGTTGGCCTGCTCAGCCTCGTGTATCGAAAGCCGTCTGCATTTCGGCAAGAATTGCAGCGGCAGCGGCGGCGGGATCCGAGGCATCTCTGATGGGTCGGCCGATCACTAAATAGTCAGCCCCAGCCGAAATCGCCTGGGTCGGCGTGGTCGCCCGCGCATGATCATCGACGCCCTTGCCGGCCGGGCGCACACCGGGCGTGACGATCAGAAACCGTGGACCGACCTTGGGGCGAAGAATCGCCGGTTCTTCGCCTGACGCCACAACCCCGTCACAGCCCACTTCGGACGCCAACAGCGCCCGCGCGGTGACTAACTCCTGCACGGTCCGCTGAATGCCCATCTCCCGGAGATCGTGGCTGTCGAAATTGGTCAATACGGTCACCGCCAACAATTTCAGCGAGGAATCGCCACGACCCTGGACGGCTGCGGCCAGCGCTTTCCTGTTCGCATGAACCGTCAAAAACTCCACGCCCATCGAGGCGACCAATGCGGTCGCGCGACGCACCGTTTCCTCAATATCGAGGAACTTGAGATCGAGGAAGACCCGCTTGCCTCGTGCAATCAGGCGTTGAACCATCTGGGGTCCGGCGGCAGTGTAGAGCTCGAGTCCAATTTTCACGAACACAACCTGATCCTCGACTCGATCGAGCAGACGCTCGGCCGCGTCGCTTGAAGGCACGTCGAGCGCGAAGATGAGACGGTCACGGGCAATGATGGTTGACACAGGCATATCCTTTTGAAAATGGCTCACCTTGACGCTTTACTGAGCCGTATGGTACAAGTGCGCTTCTTTTCTACCAGAGGAGTCTACTATGCCGGTTGTACATAAATCGACGATTCGCCGAGCCCGCCAAGCCGTGAAGCGGCACGACCGTAACCGTGCGACGCTGGGTACGCTCAAGACCTTGGTCAAGAAGGTCCAAGCCGCCGTGGCCGACAAGAAGGTTGAGGATGCCACGTCGTCCCTCCGTCTCGCCACGTCAGCCCTTGGCAAGGCTGTGACAAAGGGTGTGATGAAACCCAACACGGCCTCGCGCCGGATTGCTCGCCTCACGCTCCACGTCAACTCCTTGTCCGCTTCACGCTCGTAATCGTTCGCACGTTCGAAATAGTTCTGGCTCTCACCGGTTGCGGCACTTCGGCGCCACGACTCGGTGAGGGTGGACGTGTCTGTGTCTGCGTCCGATCACACAACCGCAGCAACAGCCATTCAAGCACTCGGACAGGGCGGCCACCACTTCCACCCTTCAGCTTGGCATCGGCATCCAAGAGCAACCCTAGCGCCTCCTGCAAATGGGCGTCGGGAAACTGCTCGAGAAAGACTCGCACCTTGGCGGGGTCCATTCGCAACGTCCGAGCGGCTTCCCCCTCACGGCCTCCCTGTCGCACTACTTCCTTCACCTTCCAGAGTCTCCGGTATTGCCAGGCCAGTGAGCCAAGAATTCTCAGTGGAGCCTCTCCTGCTTCAAGATTCCTTGCCAAGATAGCCAACACCCGTCCACGGTTTCTCGCACCGATTGCCAACGTAAGATCAAAGACCGAGGCGCCAGGCTCCGTGCCACGCAGCGTCGCCACATCGCCAGCGGTCACAGCCAGGCCTGGCGAGACATAGGCCGCCAGCTTTTCCAATTCACGCCGGACCGAATAGAGCGAGCCGCCACAGGCCTCCTTCAGCAGCTCGACGGCCTCCTCGTTGAGCTGAATTCCCACCCGTTCTGCATCCTGCTTGAGCCAGGGAAGCCAATGCGCCTCTCTGAGCGGGGAGCAATCAATCGTGACCGCAGTCTGCGTCAAGGCCTGTGTGAACTTCAGTCTCCCATCTAGCTTTGTGGCAACAAAGATCACCGTCGTGGAATCGTTCGGCTCTTTCAAATAGGGCAGGATCGCGTCGCACTCCCTGGCCGGAAGTTTATCGGCCGATTTCACCACCACCAGGCGCCGAGGCGCGAATACAGCCACTTCCGACGCGCAGGTGACAATCTCGGATCCGCTCACGTCATCTCCATAAAACAGATCGCAATTGAAGTCGCTTTCGCCCTCGCCCAATATCGCGGCCTTCAGCACCCCCAAGGCGACATCGCGAAGCAAATCTTCCTCGCCGACGACTACGTACAGCGGTGCCACCGTTCCTTGCGCAAGCTGCGCCTTAAGTTGCGCATGAGAAATAGCTGAAGCCATAGTTGCGATGCGATCTATTTACTGCTTGTGTCCGCGCCAGTTGATGCCGGACGCACGATCGGCTTTGCCAGCTGCCCCGATTCCAATTGGAGCAAAAAGCGAGACGCCAAGTCCTCGGCGATAAAACGACCGGCTTGCTCTAAGGCCCGGTTCTGCAGAACGCGGTTAAATTGCAGATCGGGTGTCACGTAGAACTCCGAGGAACCCTTGGCCGTTTGTGCCCATACCACACGTTTCGTCCGGCTCTCCTCCACTTTGATCATCACCACCACTTCTGCGCGGCTTTCGAGTGTGGTCGTCTGGCTGAAACTGAGCGTGGGAAGACTGACCGAGAGAATTTGCCCGGACAGCACGAGGTCGGCAGCCTCAGTATCTGGAACGATCTGCGCTCCGCTGCCCGACGAAAACTCGTGGCGCAAATAGTTGGTGTAGCGGGCCTCAAGATTCGGCTCGAAACTCTTATTCTCCAAGGTCCGGACCACCAACCTCGGCGGCGGAGACGTGGGAGAAGCGGTTGCTGCCGCCCCTCCAATCGTCGGCCCTGCTCCCTCGACACGGAACTGATAACCGCAGCCGAACAGGAAAAGACAGCAGGCGAGGGACAAGAAGCAAGGGGCAAGGGGCACAGAGCCTGATAAACCTTTGATCCACATTACACGTCCGCCCCATTGCCTCTCGCCCATCGCCCCTCGCCCCCTACTTCGTCCGCTATACCACAAAGTTCATCAGCTTTTTTTCAACATACACAATCTTCTTGGGCTCTTTGCCCTGCAGCCACTCCCCAATCTGCGCACGAGCCAGCCCTTCAACCTGTTCACGAGTTGCGTCGACTCCGACTTCGAGTTTGGTTCGTAGCTTTCCATTCACCTGGATCGGAATGGTCAACCGATCGCTGACGGTCATGGCTGGATTGAAGATCGGCCAGGGCTGCTGAGACACGCTCGGCTTGTGCCCCAGCACTTCCCACAATTCCTCCGCCAGATGGGGGGCGAACGGTGCCAGGATCAGGACGAAGGGTTCCAGTAAGGCCCGGGGGCGCTGCTCGGCCTTCGTCATCTCGTTTGTAAACACCATCATCTGAGAGATCGCCGTATTGAACCGCAACGCCTCGATATCTTCGGTGACTTTCTTAATCGTCAGGTGAAGCAAGCGCTGGTACTCGAGCGTCGGAACGGTCTCCACCACGGTGTTCGACAGACGGCCCTCTTCATTCGCCATCAGTCGCCAAGAACGTTCGAGAAACCGCGTCACCCCTTCCACGCCCCTCGTGCTCCAGGGCTTCACCGCCTCCAACGGGCCCATGAACATTTCATAGAGCCGCACCGCATCGGCCCCGAACTGGTCCATGATCTCGTCAGGATTGACGACATTGCCACGGGACTTCGACATCTTCTGGTTATCTTCGCCCAGCACCATTCCCTGATGCACGAGCTTCTTAAACGGCTCCGGAGTACTGACCACGCCGATGTCGTACAGCACCTTGTGCCAAAAACGCGCATAGAGCAAATGCAACACGGCATGTTCGCTGCCGCCGATGTAGAGATCCACGGGCATCCAATAGCGCTCTTTGTCAGGGTCGACGAGCTGGTCCTGATTTTTCGGGTCAATGAATCGCAGATAATACCAACAGGAACCGGCCCATTGCGGCATCGTGTTGGTTTCACGGCGTGCCGGCGCTCCGCTGATCGGATCGGTCGTCGTGAGCCAGTCGGTAAGATTCGCGAGAGGACTCTCGCCGCCCCCTGACGGTTTGAAGTTGTTCGTCTCCGGCAACAACAGTGGCAGCTGCTCTTCCGGAAGTGAAAGGGCCTGGCCATCCACCCACACAATCGGAAAAGGCTCGCCCCAATACCGCTGACGGGCAAACAGCCAGTCCCGCAACTTATAGTTCACGGCCTTGCGGCCCTTGCCGCGAGACTCTATCCAGGCCGTGATTTTCGGAATCGCATCGTCCGGCGTCAATCCGTTAATCGTAAAACTTCCGTCCGGCGTTGTGGAGTTGACGACGGTTCCCTTGTCGGTTGTGACGAACGCCTCTTGTTCAACCTGACCGCCCGCAATCACTTCGCGGATCGGCAAGGCATAGGTCTTCGCAAAAGCCCAGTCGCGCTCGTCATGCGCCGGCACAGCCATAATGGCCCCGGTTCCGTAGCCCATCAACACGTAGTCCGCAATCCAAATAGGCAGCCGCTCCTGATTCACCGGGTTGACCGCATAGCCGCCGGTGAAGACCCCGGTTTTGTCCTTTTCGAGTTCCTGCCGCTGGAGATCGCTTTTTCTGGCCGATGCCTCGCGATAGGCTGTGACCGCCGTACGGCGATTGGCAGTCGTGACGACTTCCACTAACGGATGTTCGGGAGATAGCACCATATACGTTGCGCCGAACAGGGTATCCGGCCTCGTCGTAAAGATCCGAACCCTGCCTGGAAGGCCGGCCATATCGAACTCGACTTCCGCGCCAACCGATCGGCCGATCCAATTCTTTTGCATCTCCAAGGTACTGGCCGGCCACTCGACCAGTTTCAAATCTTCGAGGAGTCGATCGGCATAGGCGGTAATCTTCAACACCCATTGACGCATCGGTTTGCGGATCACATCGAACCCGCCGACCTCACTCTTCCCATCGATAATTTCTTCATTGGCGAGCACCGTCCCCAGTGCAGGGCACCAATTCACCGGCACTTCCGCCACATAGGCCAGCCCTCGCTCGAACAGTTTCAAGAAGATCCACTGGGTCCAGCGATAATACTCAGGATCGATCGTGCTGAGCTCGCGTTCCCAGTCGTAGGACAGACCGACCCGTTTCATCTGACGCTTAAACGTGGCGATGTTCTGAGCTGTGGTGACGACCGGGTGAATACCGGTCTTCACCGCGTACTGCTCGGCAGGAAGCCCAAATGCATCCCACCCCATCGGATGCAGCACATTGAAGCCCCGCATCCGCTTGTAGCGGGACACAATATCCGTCGCGGTATAACCTTCAAGATGGCCGACATGGAGGCCCGATCCGGAAGGGTAGGGAAACATGTCGAGGCAGTAAAATTTCGGCTTGGTCCGGTCGTCAGCTACACGGAAGGTCCGGTGCTCCTCCCAATAGGCCTGCCACTTCACTTCAAGGGACTGATGATCGTAGGTTTTGCTCATGCCGTGATAATCCGCAACTGTATAGAAAAAGAGGAAGGACTCTAACATAGACCTGCGGGAGCAACAAGAATCGACGTGGGGCAGGGCACGGAACATGGGCGAGTCTTCGCACACCGACGAAGCGGTCTTCTAGTACAATAGCACCCGGAGTTCGCACGTCACGACCCCGCGAAGGAATATCCAAATAAGGACATCATGGGACTCTACGCGACACAGATCTTTCCCCGCCTCATGGACTGGGTCATGAGCGGCGACGAATTCCAGCAGCTCCGAACGTTGTTGTTGCAAGGCACTCGCGGGGAGATTTTGGAAATCGGACTGGGCACCGGGCTCAACCTGCCCCACTACACGGGAGACGTGTCCAGGTTGCATGCCGTAGACCCGGCGCCGCTCCTCCCCAACCGAGTCGCGCAGCGAAGTAAATCCGTTGCTTTTCCCCTTCAAATCAAGCCGATCAGCGCGGAAACGCTCCCCTTCGACGCTCGAACCTTCGACTGCGTTGTCAGTACCTGGACGCTCTGCACGATTCCCGATCCGGTGAAGGCACTCCGGGAAGTTTGTCGAGTCCTCAAACATGACGGAGTATTTCTGTTTCTAGAGCATGGCCGGAGCGACGATGCCAAGATTGCGGCCTGGCAAGACCGCGTGAACCCGCTTCAACGAATAATCGGCTGTGGATGCAACCTGAACCGGAAGATCGATCAGCTCATCGAACAGGCGGGACTCGCCATCACTAAGCTGGACCGGTTCCAGATGCAACAGGTCCCGCGATTGGGCGGGGAAATGTATCGAGGATCGGCAAGGCCTGCGCCGCTATAACGCTTGAGAAGGATGCGGCGGGAGAGGCCCCTTCATCAAGGTCGACAAACTCTCAACCGATCGAAAGGATGCAGAAAATGCCGGCGGCAGCTGCGAGCTGGACTTCGCGCTGTGGACGAGATGCGCGATGCCGAACTGCCGGGCGGCCGCCAGACAACCCTCATCATCGTCGATAAACAGCGCACGTGTAGGATCGAAGCCCACCAACCGCTGGCAGGTCGGCCAATACGCAGGCCGCATTTTCAAGTAACCCACCTCGGAGGCCGTCACGATACGCTCTACATGCCGATCGAGGCCGGTCTTGGCGATTTTCACCTCCACGCCCGATTGATGCGCGTTGGTGAGGATTGTCACCCGCCGCCCCAGGGTCTTGAGTTCCCGGAGGAACGATTCTGTGCTCGGCAAAAACCCGATCATGTGGTCCAGTTCCTTGTGCATGGCCACCACATCGATGCCCACTCGCTCGGTCCAGTAGTCTAAATCGGTCCAGGCCAGCTCCCCTTCGACCGACCGATACATGGCCATCAATCGCTCGCGGGACCCCTCACAAGTCAGTCCATGTAATAGGGCATACCGGCGCGGCAACTCTTCCTCAAAAAAGAAGTTGTCGAAATGCCGATCCAGCAACGTGCCGTCCATGTCGAGCAGCACGTCATCGATCTCGTCCCAATTCAAGTGAAATGACGTCATTTCATTGGAGTGTACCCGACGATGGTTGTGTTTGCCAAAAATCTTATGTTACGGTCGGTACAGAAATTTCTATGCCACGCACGAAAAAACCCAAAAACATCCCCGAAGAGACCGCAGCCGAAGAAACAGCACCGGTACGGCAAGCCACAGCGGCTCACCCGCCTATTGTGGCCATTATCGGTCGCCCCAACGTCGGCAAATCGACGCTCTTTAATCGCATGCTCGGCAAACGAACGGCGATTGTGGACGACGTCCCCGGTGTCACGCGAGATCGTAACTACGCCGACGGCACCTATCGGAACAGGCCGTTTCGCCTGGTCGATACAGGGGGCCTGGACCCGACCGCCTCGGAAAGCATGTTGATCCTCATCAAGCGTCAATCGGAACTCGCCATTGCGGAAGCGGATATTTTGATTCTGCTGATGGACGGCCGGACCGGGCTCACAACCCCGGATCTCGCAGTCGTCCGTCTCTTACGCGGCACAACGAAGCCCTTGTTTATTGTGGTGAATAAGATCGACACGCCCAAAGTCGAACCCCTCGTGGCGGATTTCTATCAATTGGGCACGGACACGCTCTATCCTATCTCGGCAGAGCACGGCATCGGCGTATCCGACCTCCTGGACGCGCTCTATCCGCTCCTCCCGGTCCCCGATGAAAACCCTGAGAAAACGACGATGCCCCGCATTGCCGTCGTGGGGCGACCGAATGTCGGAAAATCCACGCTGGTGAACGCCGTGCTCGGGGAAGACCGGGTGGTCGTCAGCGATGTGCCGGGGACCACCAGAGATTCGATCGACTCCATCGCCCTCCATCAAGGACGGAATTATCTCTTCACCGATACCGCCGGCATTCGTCGTCGAGGAAAAATCGACCGGGGCATCGAAGGTTATAGCGTGGTCCGGTCCCACCTGGCTATCGGACGATCCGACCTCGGAGTCTTGCTCCTCGACGCCACGGAAGGCGTCACGGAACAGGACACCAAGATTGCAGGGATCATCATCAAGCAAGGAAGAGCCTGTTTCCTCCTCGTCAATAAATGGGACCTCCGGGAAGGCGACAGCCAGGCCCGGCAGGAAGTCGAACAGGAACTGCATCGGCGCTTTCCCTTCCTGACATGGGCGCCGGTCCTATTCGCCTCCGCCGCGCATCCCGATTCGCTTGGCCAGCTCTTTCCCACCATCGATCGGGTATTCGCAGCTTTCTCGAAACGGATCCCGACCGGAGCCTTGAACAAGTTCCTCCAGGAGATTCTCACCACCCACCCCCTCCCGGTGCGGAAAGGCAAACCGACGAAAATCACGAAGTCTGCCTTCATGACCCAGGTCGCGATACAACCACCCGTCTTCGCGTTGTTTGTCGGCCACCCGGACAACATCACGCCCTCCTACCTCCGCTTTCTCGAGAACCAAGTCCGCGAGGAATATGGATTCGAGGGAACCCCGATTCGCCTATTGGTTCGCAAAAAATAGCTGGTTCAATTTCCGCCACCGCCACACCCTCTTTGTGCGCCACCCGACTCTGAACATCACGTTGTGATCGGTATTCGTAGGATAGTCACGCTTCCTAGAGCCCAGCCATAGGTTCAACTCTTGCACAGTCCTGAAGCATTTCCCCGAAAGGATGCCTGTGTCACCACTTTTTCCGGAGAGCCCGCTTCAGTGCCTAGCAGATGATGTCTTGACGGCAAACGAGGCCGTCTTACAGGGAACAGATACGACGCCACAATCCCTCCTCTCTTCCCCGGACTCGGGCATGATCGTGTTTTCCTCATCCGCTCGCATCCTGCATATGAATGGACCGGCTCGTGCACTGATGGCCCTGTTCGGTGACTCCCATGAACTCTGGCCGCAAATGGCGCCTGAATCCATGCCGTCCTTCCTCACGGAATTCTGTCGCGACGTACTGGCACAACTCCACCGCCGAGTCGAGACTGAGGACTGGGCACAGTTCGAGATGCGCCGCATTTGTCACATGGTCACGCCATCGCTCCTGCTCAGAGGATTCGGGGTCCCACACTCAGCCGGTCATGAACTCCGGATTATCCTGACCCTCGACCCCTTGCTCTCCCCCCCTCATCCTGGCAACAGTCCCGTACATCTCCAACCCCTTGCCCCGATGCCTGCCGATCTCGCACGCACACAAGCATGAGGACCGCACCGGTCCGGCATCTGAGATATCGGCATTCACCTTGACTCCCCGCAGGCATCATGGTATTCGCACCAGGTGACGATGCATCGCAGAAGGACAAACCTCAGATGATTGGAATCTGCCATCCATCTCTTCGCAGGATTCAGCACTGTATCCGTGACACGTTCTACGCCGGTGTAATCGTTGGCACCCTCCTGAGCTCCGTCCATGCCGAGGAGTCACCGGCCACTACCGGAATAATCTCCGCCCCGGTCGCTGAGGCCCCAGCTGCAGGTGAACCAGCCACAATCGACCCCTCGGTCACGTTGCGCGGCTCCGTCTGGCGAACCAAAGCCGGAATCGTCTTTCTCAAGACCCCGATCGGACTGCTGACCCTCAGCTCCACGACAACATTGAAGGATCTCAAGGCCTCACAAGTCGTGACCTTTTGGGTGCATGGGCGCCATACCGTCGTCGAGATCCGAAAAAGGGCTGACGGATCGTTAGTCCATCGCTATCTCAGCGGGCCCGTGACACCTGGAACTGGTGGTCCAAAATCCTTCCAATGGTGGGGGCCCGACGGTGACCTGACCATCCAGCTCGGCACAGAGGACGAGCGGCTTTCGAGCTATCACGAGGGAGATCTGCTGACCATCGAGGTCGACGACGCCAATAGCCTCCGAGGAGTCCACGACCTGCAGTTCGATCTGCAGATCAGCCAAACCCCACCGACCGGCGCCGATGTGCAGCTTCTCCTCTCGGGAACTGTGACCAAGCTCAAATCCAACTTCGTCTTTATTCGTACTCCCATCGGCCTGGTCATGCTCAATTCAAAGATCGGAATTCCTCACGTGAAGGTGGGGCAGCCCTTGACCCTTCGTATCGACCATGAGCATGTCACCGTCACGCTCCTCTCGACAAAACCCACAACTCCACGACCCAGCGCGGCAACCATCCGCTGACCCTCGGCCTTTGTACCATTCGGCCTTGCCCGAATATCTGAACGCTGAGCTCTGAGCGATGAGCGCTGACGTGAGTATTTTTTGTGCACCGTTCAGCGTTTCCCGGTTGCCGGCCTTTTCAGTATCCTGCCAAGTTGGCTTGACAGGCCTCAGCCAAGCCCCTAGACTCCGCGCCAACCATGCGCACTCCCGCTCCAAAAACGTCGCTTCAACACCCTGCCACGCAAGAGCCTGACGGATTTGATAAGCTCTATCGAGACCATGTCGACCTCATCTATCGATATGCACACCGGTTATGCGGCGAAACGGAGTCGGCCAAGGATCTCGTGCAAGAGACCTTTCTCAATGCCTACCGGGGACTCAAAGATTTTCGCGGCGAGGCACGGGTTTCCACCTGGCTCTATACCATCGCCTCACGGGCCTGCATACGGATGCGGCGCAAGCGTAAAGGGGAGCCCCAGCACGAGCTGTCGCTTGAAGATTTCGTGCCCACATCGGAAGGGGAATTTCGCCTTCAGATCCCCATGGAAGGGCTCAGTCCGGAAGAAGCGCTGCAGAACAAAGAGCTCCGGCAGGCCCTCGACCAGGCGATCGACAAATTGCCTAAAAAATATCGGATGGCCCTCGTGCTCCGCGATATGGAGGGCCTGAGTGCCAAAGAGGTGGGATCCATCATGGGTTTGAACGAACGAGCCGTCAAATCACGATTACACCGGGCCCGCTTATTTGTGCGGCGAGAACTCAGCGCCCGCGGCATCACCAACCACGATGACCACAAGTCGGGAGGCTTGGGCTCATGACTAAGAAAAAAACAGCGGCGCAAAAAAAACGATCCAAGCCATCGTCTCACCGCCATACGCCAGGCCAAGGCCATTGCGTGGATCTTCTCCGGCAGTTATCCGCCTTTATCGACGACGAACTCCCGTCCGACATTTGCCGGGAAATACGCAAACATCTGGGCGCCTGTCCGAACTGCGAAGTCTTCATCGCCTCGCTTCGGCAAACCGTCACACTCTGCCGACATCGCCCGGTCCCGCCGTTAAAGTCCAGCGACCGTGTGAGCATGCGCCGGGCGATCCTCGACGCCGCCAAGGCACAGTAAGAACAACGACTTTTTAACAGCCTGCCAACGGTGAATCGGCCTCCCTGGCCCCTTTCAGATCCTTCCAGCTGCATGGTACAGTACCGACTTCTTCTCGACCTTTATCCTAGGGGGAGCGTACGACATGATGCGCCTGCAGATTCTCCAACGTCGCCGGTTCGCGATCCTGTTTCTTGCTGGAACCCTGTCGATCGTCACGGCCATGAGCATGATCGAGACCCCATCGGCATCCGCTGCAACTGCGAAAAAATCGAAGCAGGCTGCCACTGCTGCTGAAACGACGGCTCAGCGTTACGCCGAAGCCATGGGCGCGGGCAATACCGTCGTCGTGGGCCAACTGGACTTCGCCTGTCAGTATCCCCTCGTGACCGCGTCTCCCAAGGGCATCAAGACCTATCCGGCTGACTCCGACCCCCTCTACGACTCCTGCTGGCAAGGTCTGAAAACCGCCCATGCGCCCACCTTGGTCCGAAGCGATGTAGGCATGGAGGTCTTGTGGCCCAGTAATGGCGACCTGACATTTTTCAGTGAAGAGCTCAACCGCTACCCTGCCTCGGCCTTCGTGACCGACTCACTGGGCCTGACGCCTCCGGGAACCGGGTTCCATACTCGCATTGTCGGCAGTACACCAATCCCATCGGCCTCGTTCCGCCTTCGGCTGAATGGCCCGGTCGTGGCGGTGCCGACCACCTTGGTTAAGTTAGCCATCAGCTATCAGGATCCTCTGACCGCTCCGTTGACCTACGCAGCCGGTTCGGTCAAATGGACGAATACGATCAAGCGGACCAGACGCGGGCTGAAAGACATCACGCTCCAATGGGTCGTCCTCTCCGGCCTGAAGAAACATGGCTTCGCAGGCGACATGGCGGTCGTGAACCTTCCCGTAACCAGCGGCGCCATCGCCGGGAGCGGCATCCGGGAAAAAATTCCGTTCCTCACCGAAACGAGCCGCGCCCTTCCGGACTCGCAAGTCTGGTGGGGGCCGACGGATCTTCCCGGTCTCTTGACCGCCGCAGCGGCTCGCGCCGCGACCTTTCCTGAACTGCGCGACCGCGTCGCCATGTTGAATCGTGTGCTGATCATCGACCCGAACCACACCGAAGCCCTCATGGTGCTGAGCCGGCACCTCTATGCCGTGATCCTGCGCGAGGCCATCCCCTTTCACAAACTCATGGTGAAGGATCCGGCGCTAGCCTTGGTGGTCAATGAACATTTCTGGAACATCTACGCCCAGGCTGTGCGCATAGACCTCTCGCTGGGGATGGAGATGGGCGGGTTCGACAAACCGACGACTGCCGACTATCTCTACCGCATGCTCTCGGCCATGAGGACCCTGGCGGATGTCCATCCGGAACAACTCGATAACCTGTTCCGGTTAGGCGTGGCCCTGCGCTGGAATCTCGACCAAGAAGCCTCGATCGAAACCCATCAATCCCTGGTGAAAGCCATTCCGCCCGAGCGACGAGCCGGCAGAGCCGAAGCCCTGCTCCAACTGGCCTGGTCCCGCATCAACAAAGTAGCCTGGAACCGCATCTTCGACGACTCGGATATTCGGACCGCCTATCAGGACGCCGACGCAGCGCTCGCAACCGCCGACCTTCCGCTCGATAAATTCATGGCTGAATACACCAAGGCTTACAGCTTGCTGTTCACCCCGGACCGGGACAATCGGGCGCTCTTGGAGCGGCTGACGGAAGCCAAGAAATGGTTTGCCGAAATTCCAGGGCAGAATCCAGACATCTGGAATTTCTTCATCGGAGCGGAGTCCTTGAAAGCGGTCCTAGACGCAGATCCCATCTTCCAGCCGATCCTGGCTCAGGCAGAAGACAAAAAAGGCTGAAGGTCTCGCCCATAACGGGCATGCGAACAACACGGCTGAAATACTCCGAGTGGCGCAGTAGTCTGAGCAACCACAGGATGCTCAAAAAGGCCGTCCAGCAAGGCCGCAACCGATGGAAGCACCGGCGGCGTAGCCTCTGGCTACGTTGAGGATGCTTTTGAGGCGAGAACGCCGCTGGCGGACTTTTTCAGCATCCTGTAAGACCGTAGCCTTTTACCGTCGCGTCGCATAACTGGTGTGTCATGTTCAGGCTCAGCGCAAACCCATCCGATCTGCGCTTTCCGCCCGTTGATTCAGCAACGCCAGAAGGACTGCTCGCTGTCGGAGGCGACCTGCGGCCGGAACGGTTGCTCGAAGCCTACCGTCACGGCATCTTTCCCTGGTACGACGACGATCAGCCGATCTTGTGGTGGTCGCCCGATCCCAGGACCGTCCTCTTTCCCCCCAAGCTCCACATCTCGCGCAGCCTCAAGAAAAGTCTCCGCCCCGACATCTTCCGCGTCACATTCGATACCTGCTTTCGCGAGGTGATGACTCACTGTGCAGGACCGAGACCGCAATATCCTGACGGGGGCACATGGATCACAGCGGACATGCTCGACGCTTACACGCGCCTACACGAACTCGGCTACGCCCATTCTGTGGAAGCCTGGCAGGAAGGACACCTGGTCGGCGGGGTCTATGGCGTCGCGATCGGTGGAGCGTTTTTCGCAGAGTCGATGTTCACACGAACCTCCGATGCATCGAAAGTGGCGCTGGTCTCACTCATCCTCCAACTGCATGCCTGGGGATTCAGCCTCATGGACTGCCAGCAATCCTCACCCCATGTAATCGCGCTCGGCGCAGAGGAAATTTCCCGCCGGGAGTTTCTTGATCACCTCAACGCAGCACTCGCACTACCAGACAGACGCGGTCCCTGGCTGTTTGACTGCGCATAGCGTTTAGCCATGGGTAGGTTCCTACTCAAAGCTTGATCAGGCCTTTCTAAGCTGTCGATGAATCTTTATTGCGATCTTCTCAAAGTACTCGTTAGTTGGCCCGTAAGAAGCAGGGTGCTGTATCACTACGAAAAGGGTTCCTTGCTTGCCCTCAATGAAAAATCCGTCTCGTGAATTGTCGAAGCCAGCATCAGAGATTAGCTTCCAATCCTCCATTCTCCTCCTCATCATCCCATAGAATATTACGGCTTTGGGTCGGTATTCTCGTATCAATTCTTTCAAACGAGGCACTCTTAATTTCCTACATCGTATTTCATAATCATGGCGTTCAAATGGATAACAGGCTTTCCAGGCCTCTTCCTTGGTGGATGGGCAAGGCAGAGGGAACAATTCCAAAAGGCATGTCTTACTCTTTGTCCTGCCCCACTCATCGCTTTGAAATTTCCTGATCGATTCCACGTCGGCTGGTTTCCCATTTAGCACTAATAACATTCGGATCAGCTTTGCCCATGTTCTTTGCAGTTTGGCCTCTGGGCCAAACCATTGATTAACGTTGATTCTAGAATGATATTCATAAAGGTCGTCAATTTCATGTCCCTGCCACGCAGAAATTCTGTTCGCTATGATCTTCTTGCGCTTCTTGGGTTCGGTCCTGCTCAACCCTGGCTCTAAACCGATAAACCAGTAAGGCGCTCGGAGGTCTCCAAAACCAAAGGCGATCCTGATAACATTTTCTATCTCTCGTATTGTCATCGCCTTTACCCCAGCAACGTTCGGACACAGTTGTAGTTATCAATTCCTTTACAAGCTTCGACAGTCCACTTCAATCACTAGGATCAGAGCAGGAGAAGGGGAAGCCATGATGCGACCTGGGAGGGGAAAGCTGGGCACCTGCCAAACAGTTGTGGTCGCCTCCAGCAACAACGTACACGCGTTCTCCCAAGTGTGGGCAACCTGATTGGTCTCCCCTGCAAACGGCTTTTCCACCCGCCTACCTACTGGGACGCCGAGACGTGCCATTAGCCCTGGCGAGGGCCTTCTGTCTTTCCCGACTTTGCCCTAAGGGGAGCAGCCAGACTGGCCTTCACTGCGCGCATTGAGGGACCACTGCTTCATCGTGGGGCCTCAGCGAGCAAGAAGGATGGTCTGGCTGCTCCCCTCCTATCCTTCTGAGGCCGCGCGTTGCACAAGCACAGGAGACCCTCAGCCCAGGTCCACATCCTCACTCCATTCACCCACCCTAGGAGGAGTGGCCAAGGCTGCCCTTTACTGCGCGCGGCCAACGAGGGGAGTCCGCGACCGCGCGTTGCGCGAGCACAGAAGATCATCAGTCTCCATCCCCTCTTCTGCGCAAGCGATCCCTCACTACTTCGTTTTCAAGGGCAGCCTGGTCGATCCTCGATTGCGCGCGTCGAACGAGCACATTCCTATCGTGCGCGTTCCGCGAGCAGGAGGACGACCAGGTTGCCCTATCCCTTTCCCATCTTCGCCAGCTCGTCAAAATAATGCGCGAAGGCCTTCATCCCGCTGGAGGCTTGGCCCCAGTCGAAGTATTCGTTCGGCGCATGGTAGCCGTGCTCGGGCAGGCTCAAGCCCATAAACAGGATCGGCACCTTCCAGGCCTTCTGCATCGTCACCACGGCGCCGATCGATCCGCCTTCGCGTATAAAAGCCGGTTCTTTGCCGAACCCAGCTTTCGCCGCCCGCTTCACACAATCGACATAGGGCCCGTCGAAGCTGCCCTTGAACGGGTGCAGCATGCCCTCCCGCTCGACCTTCACGTTCGGATTGATCTTGGCCACGTGGCGCTTCAGCAGAGCAAAGGCCTTTTCCGGAGTTTGATTCGGCACCAGCCGCATGCTGACTTTGAGTTCACCATGGCCCGGCACGATCGTCTTCACTCCCGGCCCGTGATAGCCGCCGGTCAATCCATGCACCTCGAACGTCGGCGCGGCCCAAATGCGTCGCATGATCTCGGCGGGATCGTCTGTACGTAACGTCTGAAATCCGTAGGCCTGCTTGAAGCTCTTCACCTGAAAACCTGATGCGAGGAAACTCTTGATCTCCGCTTTGGTCGGCTCAATCACATCGTTATAGAAACCTGGAATCTTCACCTTGCCGCTCTTGGCATCGACGCAGGCATGGGCCACTTCCATCAGTTCCGTGAGCGGATTACGCGCCGCACCTCCCGTTACACCGGAATGGGCGTCTTTCGTTCCCGTCCGTAGCGTGAGGCGAGCGCCCAAGAGGCCGCGCAGGCCATAGGGCATGGCGGGCTTTCCTTTGGCCAGCCAAATGGTGTCCGACACGACGACGGAGTCCGGCCGAGGAATTGCCGCGCGGTTCTTCATCCCCGCTGCGAAATGGGGACTGCCGATTTCCTCTTCCAGCTCCCAAAGAAATCGAATATTGATCGGCACTCCCTGCTCAATCGCGTACCGTGCGCCGAACAGGGCTGCGAGCGCTGGCCCCTTGTCGTCCGTCGCGCCACGGCCGTGATACAGGCCGTTCTCGTTCTTGAACGCAAAGGGCGCTTGCTTCCATTCCGGCTCCTGGGCCGGCTGCACATCCATATGGTTATAGATGGTGACCGTCGGATGCTGGGCGCCGGTCATCCATCCTCCCGACAGGATCGGATAACCGCCGGTCTCCACAATCTGGGCCTCAGCCCCCAGGCCCGTCAGCACCTGCCTCGCAAATTCCGCCATGCGCCGGATGTCGGGGGCTTTCGCCGGATCCATACTGATCGAAGGAATCTCCACCATCTGGCCAAGCAGATCTTCAAACCCTGGGCGGGTCTCCGTGATATAGGCCGCGAGATGTCGGTCGTTTATACTCATGATTCGTCCTCCTGAAAGATGCCGCGGATTATACCGACTTGTATCCCAACTACGAAAGAGATTGTCCTTCCGCAACAGTGCGAACCGCGAGTGCAAGAATGGTAGAATGCACGGCCTATGACCATCGAATGGTTCGACACACACATGCGAGCGGTTTTGGTCTTCATCGCCCTCTGGTTGAGCTGGACTGCGCTGCCATCCGCTACTCACGCCGCTGACCCCATCACGATTCGCGAGATCCTGGAGGAACCCAGCCGTTTTCACCTTCGACAGGTGATCCTACAAGGCACCGTTCGAAACGTGCAGCCCCTCGATCCCTATACGCTGCCGGCTGGCACCACCTGTTACGGCGCCTACCTTTTCTATTTAGAAGACGAGACGGCCTCGATCAATGTGGCGTCGTTTGGCCGCTGCGGTCTCCCGACGGTCAAAGATCCCGACGTGGAAGACGGCGCACGCATCGAACTTCAGGCGACAGTCCAAGCGCCAAGCCACGGCGGCTACTATCTCAGTTTCCAGGGAGTCACGGTGGCAGGAGAACGAGAGGGTGTGATTCAGGCGGTGGCCGACCGCATCACTCCGCTACTCGATGAGGCAAGGCCCCAATGATGAGAACTTTACAGAGGGCCACCCCGGCACAAACCAGAATCGGATGGATCGGCACAGGCGTGATGGGATCGTCGATGTGTGGTCATCTACTCCGAGCGGGATATCCTGTCACCCTCCACAGCCGCACAAAATCCAAAGCCACAGCGCTGCTGGACCTCGGCGCAACGTGGGCCGGGAATCCAAGCGCAGTCGCCGCTGAATCGGATCTGCTGTTCACGATGGTGGGTTTTCCCCAGGACGTGCGGACCGTCTATTTCGGCGAAGATGGAATCCTCGCCGGCGCACAACCAGGCACGGTGCTCGTCGATATGACGACGACGGACCCGGCCCTCAGCCGCGAGATCGCCGAACGTGCAACGGCCAAGGGGCTCTCAGCGATTGATGCTCCTGTATCCGGTGGCGATGTGGGCGCGCGCAACGCCACCCTCTCGATCATGGTCGGAGGCGGCAGCGAAACCGTGCAAGCCGTGATGCCGCTCTTCGAGCTATTAGGGAAAAAGATCGTACATCAGGGAGGGCCCGGCACCGGGCAACAGGCAAAGCTCTGTAACCAGATCGTGATCGCCGGCACAATGATCGGTGTCTGCGAGAGTCTGCTCTATGGCCACCAGGCGGGGCTCGATCTGAACAAGATGCTGGACTCCATCCGTGGCGGAGCCGCCGCCTGTTGGACGCTGGATCATCTCGCGCCTCGTATTCTGCAACGCAACTTCGACCCGGGATTTTTCGTGGAACATTTCGTCAAAGATATGGGCCTCGCGCTGGAGGAATCGAAACGGATGGGACTTGCCCTGCCAGGTCTCACCTTGGTACATCAGCTCTACCGGACCGTCCAACAGCTCGGGCATGGCAGGAGCGGAACCCACGCGCTCATCATCGCACTGGAAAACCTCTCCAACGTCCACGGGAATATGACGCCGACATGAATGTTCCATCATACATCGCGCTGGCCCTTTCGTTGCTCCTCACTGGCTGTGCGAGCAGTCAGGGCCTGCATCTGGACTCACTCAAACTCACGCTGCAAGATGAAGAGACTCGCTTTGTCGGTGCTCAGCCATCAACATCGGCGGTAAGCTCCCCGACCAGACAAGGCCCTCCAAAATTGGGGCTTTATGTCATGCCAACGGGATTCCTTCACCATGAGTTCGAGTGGACCGATGCCGATCGGGAATCCCTGCTGGCCTGGACCAACGAATTGCAACGAGACCACCTCATCAGCGGCGCCTCCTTCATCCACATCGCGTCGATCAAGGGGAATCAACTGGTACAGTTACGCGAATCCGCTATACGACAGGGCATAGACCTCCTGCTCATCGTGGATGGCGCCGCGACCGTCGATCGCTATAACAACTACAAGGGGGCCCTGCTCTACTGGACGATCCTCGGGGCCTATTTCGCCGACGGCACCCACAGCGATGCCCTCTGTCTCGTGCGAGCGGCCTTCTGGGATGTCCGTGGAGAAACCAAGCTGGCGCAGGAAGAAGCGCAGGGATCGTCGAAGATCGTCGGACCCGCCGCACGCGTGGATGATCGTGATGGGATCACCGCAGCACGCCGACAGGCACTGACTAAACTCATGAACAGACTGCGGGAATATTTTGCAAGGACCGGCAGCGGACATTGACCATGAGGGATATGACTGCCGCGTATCGGCAACCCGTTGCCGGCGGGAACTGGTGTGGCCCTCTCTCCACGTCGCGCCGAGAAGGAATTACGCTCCGCTCTCTCTGACAGCAGCCAAATGCTTCACGGCTTCGCGCACAGCTGCTCTGGCTTTGATCGCCGGATTCAAACTCGCCCCCGGATCGACCCAGTCCCCCAAGTCCGCAACCCGCCGGCATTGCTTGATCGCCTCCAATAGGTAGGGCTGGGCTTCCGTGCCATGCGGATCGGTCGGAGGAAGAGATTTTAGAATCGCTTCTGCCTGTGTACTGACCTGACCGCAGTGATGGACGATCGCTTTGGTATCCCCCATTCCCCCATGCGCCACCATCTCTTCGGCATTCTTCATCAAATCATCCGCCTCTTCCCGGAGCTTCGATCCTGAAATTTCAGACGCCAGGGAGATCTCCACGGCCAACGCCGGTTGAAGCCACGTGAGCGTGACAGCCCCCAACAGCATGGTGGCGATCATCCCCACATTGAGAATCGGAGTCGGCCGCACGTACCCCATCCTAATACCGTCCCTTCGGTTCTGCCGAGGATGAGGTCAATGTACGATAGAGCCGATGAAACTCGTCTGTCGTGAGATCGGGGTTCTGAAGTTGCGCAAGAGCAGCCTGGCCGATCGGAAACTCGACTGTATCGTCGTAATTCGACGAGGCGATGGTCACGAACCGAGGAGGAAAGAGCCGTTCAGGCAACAAAATCCCGACGCCAAGATTGTATTTCAGCGCCAAGCGGATCGCGTCCCGAGCCCTCTCGGCCGGCACATCCCGGCCGAAGCCGATGTTCTGCGGTGGCTGGCCCAGT
Organism: Nitrospirota bacterium; assembly: GCA_030645475.1. Taxonomy (NCBI): domain Bacteria; kingdom Pseudomonadati; phylum Nitrospirota; species Nitrospirota bacterium. Next base: position 49,280 of record JAUSMA010000016.1, on the reverse strand, counting down.
TTGGCGAATTGAAAGTGAACGTTCGTCAACCCTGCTTGGACGAACTCCTCGCGTACCGCCGCCACCTGACTCTTCAAGCGATCGGCGAGTACCACCTCGACCCGGCTCACCGAGGGAGCCTCCGTTCCCTCGGCAAAGAGGGCGGGCACACCGATCGCCAAGATACAGACAGCGATCATGCTGGCACTCACATATCGGTGCAGTTTCATGACCTACTTTGCCTCAAAGGTAAAACTAACCGACGCAGCCCCATTGTCAGTCACCGTGATTGCCTGTTCCTTCTCGCCAAGAGTCGGATGCCAGGCCTTGATGCGATAGGTCCCAGGCGGAAGATCCTTGATGGCAAAGGTCCCTTCCATCCCGGTGATGGCATAGTAGGGGTTCTCCACGGCAAGCCCATGCCCCTGCATATAGGGGTGCATCCCGCATTGCATGGTGACCCCGTGCCGATTCCCTGTGAGCCGAACGATGTCGCTGGTCCCTGCCTTGGTCAGGGCCGGCCGGTGAAACATGATAAAAATGTGTTCCCGTTCCCGTTCATAAAACTGCAGATCATGCGCAACTGAATCCAGGTTGACCACGCTCAGCGGATGCTCATTTCTCATGACAGAGACAAAGGGTACGAATTGACAGATGTTCGCTTCGAGTTTTGTCTCCTGAAATTCGAAGGGCTTCCCCTTTACGACTCCCTCGATGGTGACGATCACATCTTTCAATCCCTGCTGTTCACCAACGGCCACTTCGCGAAGGAGCCGATAGCCGGAACCATCCGAGAGGGCGCCGCAATAGGCACGATCGTAGTACCGGCGCAGCTCGAATCGTGTCGGCTCCGGCAGCTCACCGGAAAATTTCACCGTCCCCGTGACCGTCCCGCCATTGGCGACGGTTGTTTCCTCATAGGCTCCGGCTTGCGCCATGCCGCCCAGCCCAACCGTCAGCGTCACCACTATCATCATGTTCGTTGCGAATCGGCGCACAGATCCAGGCATATTCTCCACCCTACAAATGTTCATGGGGGAGCCCGCAGGCTCCCCCATGGGCTGAGTGATTTGGGACCGGCTTAGCACCTGTGTTTGTGGCCTGCGCGCCCTGAGGCACGCAGGCCACCGGATGCTGGCTATCGTCCGCCCATCGATGTCCGCACGAGACTCCCGCCGTCCGTCTCACGCTCCGCCGTCTTGCCGGCAGGAAGCTGTGAGGCCAGTGAGAGAATGTGCTGGTCACCGACGGGAAGGACTTTGAAGAGTCCCCATTGCCCGGCATTTGCATAGGCCGGACGCTGGTTCTTCCACATATAGTCGCCGGCGATTTTATTCGGTCCACCGGCGCCGCCCGTGAGATAGGCGTTGATGACCTCGGAACCGCCGAACTCCATGGTGCTGACCTGGTCGGCACCCTGCATGTAGGGCTCATGTGGCCATTCATGGCCGTCCACGGTGAACAACTGCACTTGCTCGCTGAAGGCGCCGAGTACGTGAATCGCCACCGGGTCGCCGAGATGCGCCTGCAGCAGCGGCGTCACTGGCTCCTCACCGGCCTTCACACAACTGAAGACCTGGAAGAGGTCACAGCCCTTTTCGATCCGCCATGCAGCCGGTTCCGAGCGATAGTTGACCGCTGAGATACCAGCCACCTGCTGGATGTAGGGCATGAAGCTGACGCCCACGATATTATCCTCGTCCTGGAACATCAAGGAGAAGTCGCGGTAGTTCTTCCGAGTATCGTTGCCGGGGATCGTCCGATCCACCAGCACGTCGGCACGCCAGCTGCTCTTCATCGTGATGTCGTCGCCGGTCATAGGGTCACGATAGCGCGACCCCTTCGGACCGACGATGATGGACCCGAACAGACCGTTCCGTGGATTCTCCACCACGTTGCCCCAATCCTGGATGAGGGCCGCCAGTTCACCGTACTCCGGATGTGCATAGTAGGTGTACGTTTTGCTCTGGCCCGGCGCGATCGTTTGATCGCCGGGATTGTTGCCGACATTGGCGCCGAACGAATCTTTCGGATCGAACGCCATCATATCGACGTGGAACCCGGCTCGTTCTTTGGCCATCTCGTTCTTCAGATTGATCTTCACGCAATCGCCGACGTTCACATGCAAGGTCAGAGGGCTCGGCTTCAATTCGCCGGACGTGACCTTCGCACGATCTGCAGCAAGGATGTACATCTTGCCCTGCTCGTTCTCGAAGACCATCTTGCGTTCAAGGTCCACTTCCATCGTACCGGGCGTTCCTTCGTGGAACCGGATACGCTGATCGATCGCCGACACGTCGAACGTCTTCAGGGGCGCCTCCGCCGGACAAACCGACGAGGCCGACTTTTGAATCTGCTCACGGCTCGGCAAGGGCTTCAGATCCCCTTGCAGTTCATCGAAGACACGGAAGAGGCCCCAACTGCCTTCCGCAAAGTGCGAGGCACGGCCACTGTAATACATGTAGTCGCCCGCTTGTTTCTGCGGTCCGCCCGCAGCTGGAATGGCCGGGTCGTAGCGCTCTCCGATCGCCAAGTGAATCGTGCTCCGCGGCATCGCCATGATCCCGTAGCGCTCCATCGGGAACCAGTGCCCCGTCACGTGCCACGTATGGACTTCATTGGCGGAACCGACAAGTGCACGAACCATAATCGGATCGCCGAGATAGGCCCGGAGCAACGGTGTGCCCGGATCGCCATGAATACCGGACACAAACAACTTCGACGGGTCCGGATTGTTGGCGAGGCGCACGCTCAACGGCTCCACACGCATGCTGTAGCCGCTGCCCGTCGTGGCTTCGCCGCCGTTCAGGAACGTCATGGCGGACTTGTTGATCCGCTCAGGGAACTGATGCGACGGAGGCCCATCGACGGTCGTCGCCCCCATCCTGGCTTGCGGATTGTCGGTGGTGATCAGTTCTGCCGATCGCGCATTGCTGTCCATGATATGCATCATGACTTCGCGGAAGCTGCCCCGGATATGGGCCGACACCGGTTCCAGGGTATGAATGTCCGCGATGGGACCGCTCCGGAGTTCCTTCCCGGTCACCGGATCGTGATAGGTCGAGCGCGGAGGCTCGGTGATGAAGGCCGAGAACAGCCCATGGCCCCAGGTATCGGTACCGAACACATGGTCGTGCCAATACACCGTCCCGAGATCCGCGTCTACATACCAGCGCTCACGAATGAATTCCACGCTGGCGATGTCGTTTTTCTTATGTCCGTACTTCAACGGAGCATCGAAGGTGATCGTATTGCCCTTGATGTCCTTGATCCGCGCGACTTCGAAATACTTCGGGTCATCCATGCCGACGCCGAGTTCGGTATTGACATGGAACTTCTCCGAATTCTTCACCGTAATGCTGCGCACACCGGCTTTGGTATCCGCCGTCAGCACCGTATTGCCGGGCAATGGCATACCCTTGTCCGGTTGCGGATCTTCCAACATCGTGAAGGCCCGCAGCGACATGTCGTACGAGAACCCGATGGTGGGTCCGTCCGATGCGCTCGTGTCGAACTGGAAGAAATGCGGATGGAGGTTGATCTTATTCGCCCATCCCGTCCGTGCATCGTCTGGAATTTCGTTCTTGAAGATGACATCGACGCAATCGTAGACATTGCCTCGAATCACCAAGGGCAGCTGCTTCTTGGGATTCTTGCGAACCTCTTCCTCTTCTTCATGCAGGACGTAGATCATACCGATTGGGTCCACAATCGCGGCGGTTTTCGGAGTCGCCGGCTTGAGGGTAATCGGCAGCGTGATGGAATGGATCGTAAAGAACTTGCGTGGAGAATGTTCCGGACAGAGGCTCCAGGGCCCCTGCTCGCCAGGCTTGGCCTGTTCGGTACTTCTCGTTCCATCTTCCCGTACGCGGAAGGGCTCCAACCAAGGCGCGCCTCCGTGATTCGGCGCAAACGGAGGCCGCTTCCCGAGATGCGGACGCAGCCAAGGGAAGGCCAGTTTGCCGGTCTGCGGATCGAACGTGATCGCCGGACGCTTCAACGGAGTCGGCGACACATAGTCCGCCCACTTGTGCGGCGTCTCCGGCTCGTTGAGCGCCAGTGCGCCGTCCCACTTCCAGTTCACGACCGTCGCATCGTGCGCCTGCGCCTGCTTGACCTGGTCTTCCGTCTTGCCGGGCAATCCTTGCGGCGGCAGCATGTACTCGACCCAATCCTTGATCGAGACTTTCACGGGATTGGACTTCCAATCCGTTTTGTCCTTGGTAATCTCGTACTTCTTCCCGCCGTACCAGTCCACCGTGGTGCCGACCAACTTGTCTGAGTTGACCGCCTGCTTATTCTTGCCCTTCCGGTCTGGCAACTCGACGAGCGGCTTCATCACGTCGGTTTGCACGCCCGGCGTTTGCAGCGTGTTGTACACGCGCCAGAAACCCCACATGCCCGTCACATAATGCTGCGGGATATGGCAATGGAACACGAACTCGCCGGCCAGGGCCTGCAAGCCGCCCGATCCACCTTCGATCACTTCGTCATAAATCTCCGACGGACCGATGGATTGCACATCGAGCCGGTCAGAGGTGTCGCTGATCGGCGGGAACTTCACCGGACCATTCTTGGACAGGGTCGGATCGAGTTTGCTGGTGCCAGGCTGTCTGGCCCAACGGATGGATCCACCATGCATATGGTGCGAATGCACGATTTCCGAACCGCCGACCATCCGGAACTTGGCCGGATCACCCAGATAGGATCGCGGAACCGTCGTCGCCGGATCGCCGAAGGTATAGGACCCATAGCCCTGCGATTCATCGGCAAACCCGACCAGATGCGCCTGGATTTCCAGACGTTCACCGTGTGGTTCGCTACGATAGTTGAGCAAACGCGCGGATGGACGATAGGTGTCCGTGTGGGCATCGCGCTGCGGCAGCATGTCGCCCTTTCGATTCAAGAGACGGAACGTCTCGTCGCCCGCCTCATGATAGAAAATGACGAATTCACGGAAGTCTGAGCTGTTCGCCACATCGATGATGGCTTCCCAGCCGCTCTTCATCTCCTCCGCCGTGAACGGGCTGAGGAAACGGGAGCCGCGAGGCTCGACCACGAGCGATCCCAAGAGGCCCAGGGAGTACTGATCCCGACTCGCATGGCTATGGAACGCGCGGCCGCCTTCCTGCAAATCGATGGGGATGTACCATTCGAATTCCCCGCTCTTACCGGTTGGAACCAGCGCGTCAGGATTATTGCCCGTCGCCGGCTTCCCCGTGCTCGCCACGAGCATCTGGGAACCGTTGATGATCATGTTCGTCGGCTCGTCCGCAATCTGATTGCGCAAGGTTAACCGCAGACAATCGCCCTGATTCGCCCGGATCACGAGCGGCTGAATGAGATCGCCCTGCAGGCCATTTGAAACGGCGCCGCCGGCAAAGGTCGGATCCTCACTCTCCCGCGCCGCCTTATTCTTCGTTTCTTCCTCGCGCACCCCGGCCACGTTCTCGGTCAACGCATACATGTACCCCGGATAGAAATCGCCGAACCGATTGACGGTGATTTCGACATTCATCGCCGTGACATCATAGGCACGGACAGGGGCGGTCACCGGACAACGAGCACCCTGCGTCACTTGCACCTTGTCCGGGTCCTCAGCCACGAGCAGCACACCCTGCTGCATCGCGTGGGCGCCGGCCCCCTGGAACGGTCCCTTGGTCTTGACCTCCCGCTCGATCTGCAGGACAGCCTTCGACATCTTGTCCTGCATCATCGGGCCGGCAGCCTGATGGACGACCGTCGCCTCCGCGGCCGTATGTTGATGCGGCGTCGCTTCTGCCCATGTCTGCGTGACGCCTAAGACGGCGGCAAGCAACGCGACTCCTGCCTGACTCATGATCTTTCTACTGGTCATCCTTTTCCCCTCCTGAACAACAACCGTTGAATACCGTCCATCCACAGCAACTCCATACACTCGACGCTGGCGCGGTGAGGCGCATTCGCGTCCTGTCATAAATATAGTCCGGTGAAGGTTCCGCTCTGCGCGGTTGCGATTTCAGGAGGCCAGTCCATAAATTACGCAGCCTTCACCGGACAGGTGTTCAATACTCAAGCACACAGTAAATCGGACGATGGATGAGCAAATACCGTTCCATCCAAAGCTGGTGGAACCTGAGAGGGGTTTCCTCAACGATTCAGGCAGATTTCGATTCTGCCGATGGCGACTCACGTCACGTCATGGGACATCAACGCCCCACTCTTCGCGACGAGATTACGATAAACAGCTGATGGGAGAAGTGGATTGTGAATTGTCTGAAGATTCCGCCCAATGGGGCGCAGATGTCCCATTCATGCCGAATGATGAAACACCGCACGATGACCTTCCCCTTCATCCTTGTGCCGATAATATCCTCGTATTATAGTGACACCCTTTTCGTCCTGGCATCGGAGCCTCATGCAGAACAGCACTCGCACGATCACATGCACGCGCCGCATTCCGGCTTGTCTCTACGTCGGCAGTTGCATCTTCGTCGTCGTCATCATACTCCTAGGGGCATCACTCTCATCCGGCTCTGCCGAAACGAGAGGCGATGTGCGAAGCCCTCTCGATGCAATCGTCGCACGTTCGGACGAATCTCCAATGCTGCCTGTCCCCGAGGGCACGTTCATCATGGGCACCGCCCGCTACACCGACAAACCATTCAGCTTGGATCTTCAATATGACGACACTGAGCAGCCGCAGCGACGCGTCTGGCTCAATCGGTATGAAATCGATCGAGACGAGGTGAGTCTGGGAGAATACTTACTATGGCTGAGGCAGCAACAACGCCTCCCCCCCGAGGAAGTGGGAAAACTGATCGATCACGTCACGACCATCCATGCCCTATCGCCCGAAACATTGGCACGGTGGCCGGCACTCTACGTCACCTGGTCTGAGGCCTCGGATTTCTGTCACGCGCACGGCAAGCGGCTCCCGACGGAAGCCGAGTGGGAGAAAGCCGCTCGCGGGGACAGCGGCAATCTGTTTCCTTGGGGACAAAAACCTCCCACGCCTGCGCTCGCGATGTTCGGGCAGTATCACGTGCACGAAATTCCCATCGTGGCGCCCGTTGATCGTGGGGAGGAGGGGCGAAGCCCCTATGGCCTGCACCACATGGCGGGCAATGCCGCCGAGTGGGTCGAAGACTGGTTCGGAATCGACTACTATATGACCATGCCGGACCGCAATCCGCGCGGTCCGGCCAACGGACGCTACAAGGTGGTGCGCGGAGGCTCGTGGAAAAGCACGCCCGTGTTGTTGCGAACGGCCACCAGAAGCGGGGCATCGCTGGATCAGCGCGCCGCGACCATCGGTTTCCGCTGCGCGCGATGAGTACAGTAATTGCGTGGCCTGGCAGGCCAAGGAGAAACATGACATGACACGGCCAAGCTTGCTCATCATCGCCCTCTTATTGATCCACGCGTTCGGCGTGCAAGACGGCGCCCCCGCTGCTGCTGGAACAATCGACGCCACCGCGTGGAAGCTCTATACCAATGCCCGCTTCGGCTTCTCCGTCCGTTACCCGGAACATTGGCGTCTTGGAAATCCGATACCGGACGGAATTGGCGTAACGCTCTACCCCCCTATCGACAGCAGCCTCGTCGCGCTATCCGGCCACATGAATGTCTTGGAGGGCAAGAGCCAGGATGGACGGCAGACGCTCGCTGAATTTGCCGCAGCCCATCGCCGCATTATCACGGAACTCTACGGCAAGAAAGCGATCACGGTGAAGTGGCGGCAGGATCAGGAGATGTCGCTGGCCGGATTCCCCGCGAAACAATTGGCATTCACGTATCAGGATGCCACGCACGGCGAAATGATCGAACTCCACATCTTTTCACTCGGTCGCAACGAGGGCCGCGGGATACGAATCAAAGTGCCGGTCTCGGCACAAGAACGATTGATGCCGGCGATCACCAGAATGCTGGAGAGCTATCAGGCGGGGCGAGATCAAAATGCGGTCAGCCCTCTGGCGCCGAAGCCCGATGCTCCATAGACTGCGCCGCACTCATAAAACGAGACGGGTGAGATTGTCTGGAAATGCGCAACGGGTGAAGCAGACTGAAGACTAAAGTGTTCGGAACTTCGAACCCCGACCTTCAGCCTTCGGACTTCAGCCTTCGGATTGCGCTTGTCGCGCGCAGCCCGTTTCTATGCGCCACCATCCCGCAGCGCATTCAGATGCTTCATCGCCTCCCTGGCCGCTGCGCGAGCTTTCGTGGCGGGGTTTAAGCTGGCGCCGGGATCGACCTTGTCGCCCATCTCAGCCACCCGCTTACACTGCTTGATGGCTTCCTGTAAATGGGGCACGGCTTCCTTGCCATGCTCGTCTATGGGCGGCAACGCCTTGAGAATCGCTTCCGCATGTTTCGCCACTTCACCGCAGTGATGCACGATGGCCTTCCCATCACCCATCCCTCCATGCATGACCATTTCCTCGGCATCTCGGAGCATCGCCTTCCCGCGATCCTGAATGTCTTTCGGCGACCCCGCCTGAACGAAAGACGTCCCGACAGAGAAAGACAGCACGACAATTATGAAAACTTGTTTGAGTCCCATTAGAACACCCGGCCTTTCTTCACTGGCAATTGATTGGCCGGCGTCAGTCGGCGGTACAACGCGTGAAACTGCTCCGTCGTGAGCACTGGATTCTCCAATTCCTTCATGGCCTCCTCGTTCACGGGATATTCCACGGTGTCGTCGAAGCTGGAGGAGGCGATCGTCACATAGTGGTCTGGGAAGAGCCTCTCCGGCAAGAGGATCGTGATGCCCCGATTGTAGTGCTTCGCCAGCCGGATGGCAGCTCGCGCGCGCTCCGCCGTCACCTGCGGCCCAACACCGATATTGGTCGGCGGACGGCCCACTTTCATGAATTGAATATGGATGTTCGTAAGGCCGGCCTCAGCAAATTCCTGCTTAATCTCGTTCACATTCTTGCGATGCTCATCTGCCAACACCACTTCAACCCGTCCCGCTGAAGGGGGCTCCTGCTCCGCAGCCAGAGCCGAGCCGACCGGCAGCATTCCAAGGAGCATGACAAGAACGACGGCTCGGTTGTTCATCATTGGCCTCCGGTCAGTTCGCGTCAAACAGTACATCGAGCGTGGCGGTGCCCTTCGGTTCGACTGTCAGCTCCCGTTCTTGGACGCCCAGAATCGGATGCCAGGCTTTCACACGGTAGGTGCCGGGAGGAAGGTCACCGATGGAAAATGAGCCGTCCAAGTCTGTCACAGCATAATAGGGGTTGTCGATCGCATACCCCCAGTTCTGCATGTAGGGATGCATCCCGCACTGCATGGTGAAAATTTTCCGCCCTTTGACCAGATGCACGACATCCGTGGTCCCGGTCGCCATGAGCGAAGGCCGGTGGAGGACAATGTCCACGCCGGACTGGTCGTAGCTGTAGCCCTGAATATCGTGCGACACCGGATCTCGATTGGTCACGGTCAGTTGCCGCTTGTCGCTCACGACAGTGACGAAGGGAAGAAACTGGCACACATTGGCTTCGACCTGGGCATTCGTAAAGGTGAACGGCTTCCCGCTCTGCACCCCTTCCACGACGACCACCACATCCTTGAGACCGCCGCCCTGTCCGACATTCACTTCCTTGAGAAACCGGCGTCCGTCCCCCTCTGACAGGGCGCCGCAAAAGACGCGATCCGGGTATCGGCGCAACTCGAACTCTTTGGGCTCCGGTGCAGTCCCTTTAAACGTCACCGTGCCCCGCACCACCGCCCCGTCCGTCACAGCAACGGTGTCATACGCGCTGGCCTGCCACAGGACTCCGAACCCCATGCTCATGTGAACAATTACACCAAGACACAGGCCCATCCTGATTGATCTTTTCACTGGTGTCCCTCCTCCACGTCTTGCGTCAGCTACTGTCGCGTCTCCGCAGGCGGATTCGCCCGATCCAATCGTTGCGGGAGTTCGAATAAGAACGGAGATTGCTCGGTGAAGATCACATGGCGAAACTCCTCCGACCACTTGCCCTGCTTGCTCACCGTCTGCACCGGAAACCGCTGAACCTTGGTCACCCATTGATAATATTGTCTGGATCCCCCACTCTCCGCAACGGTGACTTCGAACAGCTCGGTGGGATAGCCGTTCAGCGTTTGCTCGCCGACGAATTCGCGCGAGAGTTCTCCTTCCATCGTTTCGCTCACCGCCAACTGATGGTCTCTCGCAATCGGCACCTCAAGATACTGCCGCCGCTTGGACAAAATGAGCCAGGAGCTGTGGCGGTCCATCCGCACGATAATGATGCTGGCGCCCCCTTGCGGTTGGGCGAACTCGAACCGCCAGCGATCGTCCTTGGCATTGACGTGGGCGGTCACCACCTTCTTCCCACTCGTGACGATCCGCTCGGCGGAAAAATCGAGCGCCGTGACGTCGTCAGCCATGACGACGAACAAAAACGCCGCCAGAGATCCCAAGAGCCACTGAAACTGTTCCCTGTGCCCCCTCTGTCCCATGTGGTGGTTCTACCTCACGGCTGAGCCCCGCTTCAAGACGCGCTCCCCTCCCATCCGCGAAAAGGAACGGGGGAACCCGGACATACACCTGTCGGATTCCCCCGCACCGTTTCCTGATGTCTATTCCGGCCTAGTTGGCCTTCATGGACACCGGCACAGACTGCACTGGAGTCTGCTCTTCAGCCTGTTGCGTGGCCGGCGCCTGCCCGCTCAGCGGCAGGATCGCCCGGCTGTCGCGGTCGAGCACCGTCAACGTCCCCCAGTGACCGGCGTCGAGATACCCCGGTCTCTGGTTCAGCCACAGATAGTTGCCAGGGATCCCGTTCGGACCTCCGGCCCCACCATGCAGCCAGGCATTGATCACCTCGGTGCCGCCGAACTCCATGGTGCTCACGAGGTCCGCCCCGCTCATGTAGGGCTCGTGCTTCCACTCATGGCCCGACACGCTAAACAGTTGCACCTGTTCACTGAACGCGCCGAGGACATGAATCACGACCGGGTCGCCCACATGCGCCGCGATGGCCGGCGTCACCGGAGTGTCGCCCGTCTTGACGCAGGCAAACACTTCGCTGTACGCACAACCCTTCTCGACCCGATAATCGGTCGGCTCGGACCGGTAATTCACCGCCGTCACGCCTGCCACCTTTTGGATGTAGGGCATGAAGCTGGTGCCGATGATGTTGTCTTCATCCTGGAACAGGAGCGCGAAAGATCGATAGTTCTGTCGAGTCTCGTTGCCCGACAGGCTCCGGTCCACAATCACGTCCGCTCGCCAGGAACTCTTCTGGGCCAGATCTTCGCCGGTCGCCGGATCGCGATACTGCGATCCCTTCGGACCGATGACGATCGCTCCGAAGAGCCCGTTCCGCGGATTCTCGATCACATTCCCCCAATCCTGAATCAGGGCGGCGTTCTCCCCGAACTCCGGATGCGCGAAGAACGTGTAGGTCCGGCTCTGCCCCGGCGCCACCGTCTGGTCGCCGGGGTTGTTCCCGGCGTTGATTCCCATCGACTCCTTGGGATCGTACGCCACATGGTCGACGTGGAACCCGGCCCGCTCCTTGGCCATCTCGTTCTTGAGATTGACCTTGATGCAATCACCCACGTTCACGTGCAGGGTCAACGGGCTCGGTTCAATGCTGCCCGCGGCGACCTTGGTCTTCTCGCCTTCGAGCACGTACATCTTGCCGGTCTCGTTCCCCAACACCATCTTCCGCTCCATGTCCACTTCCATCACACCGGGCGTGCCCTTGTTATAGCGAATCGCCTTGTCGATAGCTGCAACATTGAAGGTCTTCACCGGCGCATCGGCCGGGCAGACGGACTTGGCCGACTGCGGGATCTCTTCCCGTCCCGGCAGCGGCTTCAGCGTCGCATCCGCTTTGTCCAATACCCGGAAGAGGCCCCAGCTGCCTTCCACGAAGTGCGACGCGCGACCGCTGTAGTAGGGGTAGTCGCCCGCCATCTGTTGCGGTCCTCCTGCGGCCGGAATGGCCGCATCGTACCGCTCTCCGATCACCACGTGCAGCGAACTTCTGGGAATGGAGTTCTTGCTGTACCGCTCCATCGGGAACCAGTGGCCGCTGATGTGCCAGGAATGCACTTCGTTGGCCGATCCTTCGATCAACCGGACCACGATCGGATCGCCCAAGTACGCCCGCAACATCGGGGTCCCGGGATCGCCGTGGATCAGACTGCTGAACAGTTGCGACGGATCCGGATTGTTCGCGAGCCGCACTGACAAGGGCTCGACGCGCATGTTGTAGCCGCCGCCCGTCGTCGCTTCGCCGCCGTTCAAAAACTTCATCGGCGACAGGTTGAGTTTGGCCGGATAGACCGCAGACGGCGTGCCGTCCACCGAGATGGCCCCCACTCTCGCCTGTGGATTGTCGGCCGTGATGAGTTCCGCGGTCCGGGGATTGGAATCCATGACCTGGGTCACGATTTCACGGAAGGAGCCCCGGATATGCGCGGACACCGGTTCGAGGGTATGAATGTCCGCCACCGGCCCGCTGCGGATTTCTTTGCCGGTCACCGGGTCATGATACGTGGACCGCGGCGGTTCGGCGATGAAGGTGGAGTAGAAACCATGGCCCCACCCGTCCAATCCAAACACATGGTCGTGCCAGAAAGTGGTCCCGAAATCGGCGTCCACATACCACCGTTCACGGATCCACTCCACCGACACGATCTCGCCCTTCTTATGGCTATACTTCAGCGGCCGCTCGAACGTGATCGTGTTGCCCTCGATCTTGCTGATGCGCGCCGACTCGAACCCATTCACTTCGTCCATCCCCACGCCCAACTCGGTCTTGACGTGGTACCGGGAGGCATCCTTCACTTTGATGCTGGCCGTCCCCTTCGCGGCATCGGCCTCCATCGTCGTGTTCATCGGCACGGGCATGCCCTTGCCGGGATGCTCGTCCTTCAGGATCGTGAACGGTCGCAGCGACATCTCGTACGAGAAACCGATGATCGGGCCGTCCGACGCCTGCGTGTCGAACTGGAACATGTGCGGATGCAGGTTCGTCTTGCTGGAGAACCCTTGCCGCTCATCATCTTTCAACTCGCTCTTGTACACGACGTCGATGCAATCCTGTACGTTGCCGCGGATCACCAGCGGCATCTGCTTGGCGGGATTCTTCCGGACTTCCTGCTCTTCTTCATGCAGTACATAGAGCAATCCACCCGGATCTACGATCGCCGGCGTCTTGGCCGTCGCCGTCTTCAGCGTGATCGGCAACCCGATCGCGTGGATATTGAAGGACTTCAGCGGCGCCCCTTCCGGGCACAGACTCCAGGGCCCTTGCTCGCCCGGCTTCGGCGGTTCGGTGGAGTTGCTGCCGTCCTCGCGGCGATGGATCGGCTCCAGCCACGGCGCGCCGCTGTGGCTCGGAGAGAACGGCACGCGCCGGCCCAGGTGCGGCCGTAACCACGGCCAGGCGATCTTGCCGGATTGCGAATCGAAGAGAATCTCCTGCCGCTTGCCCGGCGTCGCCGACTTGTAGTTGACCCATTCGTACGAGGTCTCTGGCTCGCTGAGCGCCTTGCTCCCATCCCACGCCCAATCGTTGACCGTCGCATCGTAGGCCAGCGTCTGCTCTTTCTCGGTGCTCTTCTTGCCCGGCTTGCCTTGCGGCGTGAGCATCATCTCCACCCAATCCTTGATGGAGACCTTGACCGGGTTGGCTTTCCAATCGGTCTTGTCCTTGGTGATCTCGTACTTCTTGCCGCCGTACCAGTCCACCGTCGTGCCGACAAGCTTGTCCGACGAAGTGCCCGTCTTGATCTTGCCGATGCGATCCGGCAGCTCGACCAGCGGCTTCATCACGTCGGTCTGGGAGCCCGGCTGCTGCAGCGTGTTGTACACGCGCCAGAAGCCCCACATGCCCGTCACATAATGCTGCGGGATGTGGCAATGGAACACGAACTCACCGGCCAGGGCTTGCAGGCCCCCCGACCCACCCTCAATCACCTGATCGTAGACCTCTGTCGGCCCGATGGACTGCACGTCCAAACGGTCTGAGGGATCGCTGATCGGAGGGAACTTCACCGGCCCGTTCTTCGACACCGCGAAGTCCAGGTTGCTATTCCCCGGCTGGCGCGCCCAGCGGATGGAGCCGCCGTGGAGGTGATGCGAGTGCACGATTTCCGAGCCGCCCGCCATCCGGAACTTGGCCGGATCGCCGAGGTAGGACCGGGGAATGGTCGTGGCGGGATCGCCGAAGGTATAGGACCCGTACGCCATGGACTCATCGCCATAGAAGCCCATGTGGGCCTGAAGCTCGATGCGCGTGCCGTGCGGTTCACTGCGGTAGTTCAGTAACCGCGCGCCCGGCCGATAGGAATCGGTATGCGGATCGCGCTGGGGCAGCATTTCGCCCTTCTTGTTCAAGAGACGGAACGCTTCGTCGCCGGCCTCATGATAGAAAATCGCGAATTCCCGGAAGTCCGCGCCCTTGGGATCTTCGATCATGGCCTCCCAGCCGCTGGCCATCGGCTTGCCGTCGAACGGGCTGAGATAGCGTGAGCCGCGCGGCTCCACCACCAGCATGCCGATCAAGCCCTGGTTGAACTGGTCGCGCGACGCATGCGATCGGAAAAACCTCGCCCCCTCCTGGGTATCCGGCTTGATGTACCATTCGAAGCTCTGCTTGCCGCCGGACGGGACCGTTGCATCGGGATCGGACGGAGTGGCGGGTTTTCCTGAGGCCGACACCACCATGGAGGACCCATTGATGATCAGGCTGGAAACTTCATCCTTGATATCGTTGTGCAAGGTGAGCTTGAGGCAATCGCCCTGGTTGGCCCGGATCACGAGGGGCTGAATGACATCGCCCTGCAACCCGTTCGACACGGCGCCGGGATCGTTTTCCTTTTCCCGCGCCGCCTTGTTCGCGGCTTCTTCGCCGCGGACTTTCTCGACATTCTCTGTGAGCACGTACATGTAGCCCGGGAAATAGTCGAGGAACCGGCTCAGCGTAATTTCGATGTTGATCGCCGAGACGTGATAGTCTTTCACCGGGGCGGTGGCCGGACAGCGCTGCCCGTTGTTGACGGAGACTTTCGTCGGATCCTCCGTCACCAGGAGAACGCCTTGCTGTAACATATGGCTGTTGGCGCCCGTACTATACCCGCCTTTCTGACCGATCGATTCCTGTTGACGCTTCACCTCCTCCATCATACGGTCGTGCAGGACCGATCCGCCCTCGCGATAAATTACCTTGTCTGCTGATGCCTCCCCCACGTCGCCGTGGTGACCATGCTGCTCTGCGGCCAGCCCCATCGGGGATGCCAGCAAACTGCTGACGAGCAGCGCTGCCGGCAGACTTGCCGCCGCGCGGTAAGCCCGGCAGCTGTGCGAACCCGATACCTTTTTCATACTGCAGCCTCCTTCTTCTACCGCCGCCCCTCTTCCGGACGGCGGGCTGAGATTGACCCTGCCCCGCTGTGATCGTCCACTGTTCTATTCGGCAGCCTCGCCGCTGCCGGCGAACATTTTTCGTTCCAAAAACAATAAGGGCTGGTGAAGGGCATCTCCCTGAGATGCCGGTTATTCAGAGGCCGGTCCAAACAACTGTTCCTTCACCAGCAGTGAAACTCTTGCGCAAAAACAGTGCCATTCACATAGGGACAGGACGGCCAGCGAAATACCGCTGTCCATGCTGGTTTCCAGGTTCTCGGCCACGCTTCACTGTTTGAAGAGGCTTTTCGGAGAATGCGACTTTGCTGTCTCATCTCCGCAGAGATGCAAGCGCGAAAGCGCGAAGAATCAAGCAGATAGACCTGTCTATCGACTTAGACACAGACTCGCGCGGAATGTGGCGGGTTGGGACAGTTGGGAAAAGGAAGAAAGACAAGCCGCGGGATTTCGGATCGGCGGAACAATGCGTGGAGACTCGGCTATCGTCACGACGAGCGTAGCCGGTCAGGAAGGTGCGTGAGATCAATGAGGGGGCCGTCGGCAAGCACGACCGCTCGCTCGATGACGTTCTGCAGTTCGCGCACATTGCCGGGCCAGGCATAGCGGCGAAGCAGCGCGAGCGCGTCGGACGTGAAGCCGGCCTGCAGAAGTGGCCTGCCCCGCTCGCGTAAGGTGGTCTGCAGATACGATCGCGCGAGCGCCTCGATATCCTCGACGCGACCGCGCAGCGGCGGCAGCACGATCGGAACGATGTTGAGAAATTGATAGAAATCGTCACGGAACTCGCCCCGGCTGCAGGCGCGTTGAAGATCCTGGGACGACCCGGCGATCACGCGCGTGTCAATCTCGACAAAGCGGTCGCCGCCCACCCGGCGACCCCGTCGCTCTTTCAAGGCGCGCAACAGTTTCGCCTGGAGTTGCAAACTGAGGCCGCCAACTTCGTCCAGAAACAGGGTGCCTCCATGCGCCAGCTCCAAGAGCCCCGGCTGCGATCCGACACCGATGCGGGATGCCGACTGCTGAGTCCCGAATAGCTGCACCTCCAATGCAGAGTCATCGGAAGTCAGACAGTCGACCGGCACGAACGGTTTCGACTGACAAGCACTCCTGGCATGGATCGTTCGCGCGACGCACTCCTTGCTCGTGCCCTGTTCCCCGACAATCAGCACCGTGGCCTCGGTCGCCGCCACTCGTTGGATGAGCTCCCGCACCGCCTGCATCGCGGCACTGATTCCGGCAAGGACCTCCTCTTCGATCCGAACGGTTGATCTCTTAGCCTTGCCCCTCGATGGGGATGCCGATTCGTCCTCATACTTTGTCGAGTCGCCCGATTCTTCGCCCAATGCGCGCCGGATCACGGTCCGGAGTTCCTCCCCTGTAAAGGGTTTGGTGAGGTAATCGAATGCGCCATGGCGCATCGAGGCGACAGCGGTCTTGATAGACGCATAGGCGGTCAACAGCACAACCTGGATTGCCGGATCGATACGTTTAGCCGCTTTGAGGAGACCGATCCCGTCAAGTCCCGGCATCCGAAAATCGGTCAGCAGCACCTTGGGATGTTCGCGCTCAATGGCCGCCAGTGCTTGGCTTGGGTCGGTTTCCACAAGGCAATCGTACCGATGCCCGCTCAGTATCCGGCGGCAATTTTCAAGTGCGTCAGGCTCATCGTCCACGATGAGAATTTTGTCCGGTGCTGCCATACTATTTTGCCTTCCGATTCTCCCCTAGCCTCTAGTCGGCAGGCAAAAGGAGGACGATGATCGTGAGGGTGAGTCACGTTGTCCGCTCATCGAATAGAGCAAGTTCGGTGCCGAGATGGATTGGAAATCTAGAAGGGGAGAGAGGATTTACTGCTTCCGACAAGAATAATCGCGGTTACCGCGATTCCCCGAGCCCGTGTTTCTTGATCATGCGCTCAATAGTTTTCCGATCCACTCCGGCCTCCTGGGCCGCGCGTCCCTGCTGACCTCCATGCCGCTTCAGCAGGTCGACCAGAAAACTGCGTTCGAAGGTGCGAACGACGGCTTGCTTGGCCTCTTTGAACGAGGCGACATCTTGGTCAGCCACGTCTTCCCGGAAAGCCGCGCACAGTCGGTCCGGCAAATGCTCCACGCCGATCACGGGACCATCAGACAGCGCCGCCGCCCGCTCCACGACGTTCTGCAACTCCCTCACATTGCCCGGCCATGTGTACGCTCGTAACAGCGATAACGCGATCGGACCGAATTCCACCGTGTCGTCCGAGGCGCACATTTTCCGCTCCATAAAGCGCCGCAGAAATGCCTGCGCCAAGACTTCCACATCGCCCTTGCGCTCTCGAAGCGGCGGGAGCACGATCGGGATGACGTTGAGGCGATAAAATAAATCTTCCCTAAACAGGCCCTTCCGCCACGCTTCTTCGAGATCTCGATTAGACGCCGCGATTACCCGCACATCGATATCGGCATAGCGCGTCCCGCCGACCCTCCGGACATGGCGCTCCTGAAGGACCCGAAGGAGTCTCGACTGCAGCATCGGGCTCATCTCGCTGACTTCGTCGAGAAACACCGTGCCGCCGTTCGCCACTTCAAAGAGACCGGCCTTCGCCGCATGCGCCCCCGTGAAGGCCCCTTTCTCGTGCCCGAACAGTTCCGATTCCAACAAGGCATCGGGTAACGCCACACAGTCCACCGGCACAAAAGGCTCGGCCGCCCGGCTACTTTGGTCGTGAATCGCGCGAGCCGCCAATTCTTTTCCTGTTCCGCTCTCGCCGTAAATCAAAATGTTGGCGTCCGTATGAGCCACTTTTTTGATGAGGTCTTTCACCTCCCGGATGGCTTCGCTTTGCCCCAGCATGAGCCTGAGTGTCTGTTTCCCGACGCCGTCGGATAGGTCTGGCCGTCGATCGAGATCGTTCCAAGATGGAACGTGCGCTCCTGCCTGCTCCTTCCCTCTAAAAGCCCGTCGGGCTACGTCCTCCAGATCTATACTGGTATAGGGTTTCAGAATGTAATCCATCGCCCCTTGCCGCATCGCAGCCACGGCTGTCTGCACGGTGGCGTATGCGGTCAGCAGAACCACTTTGATGGTGGGATCGACTCGTTTCGCTTCCGCCAGCACGCCGATCCCGTCGAGCCCCGGCATGCGCAGGTCGGTGAGGACCAGTCCGGGCCGTTCCTGTTGAATCCGCTGTACCGCGCGAATCGGATCGTGCTCCGTCAAACACTCATATCCCAACCGGCTCAGAATGCGACGGCAATTATCCAGCGCGTCGACTTCGTCATCGACGATCAATATTTTTCCTGTCCCCATCCGGCCTCCTGAGGTACATCGGACGCGGTCTGTAGCGCAGGGAGGATTACCGACGCCACGGCGCCGACCTCGCCGTTCGCAACTTCCAAGCGCCCCCGATGATCAGACACAATACCATAGCTCAAAAACAGCCCCAGCCCCGTCCCTTGGCCGACATCCTTCGTCGTAAAGAACGGATCGAAGATGTGACCGAGAATTTCCTCCGGGATACCAGGTCCATTGTCGATCACTTTGACCCTGACCCACTCTTCCCCATCGCGTCGCAGCCGATCCGACTGAACCCTCACCACCCCTTCACGGTTGCATCCCCGCACGGCATCAATCGCATTGTTGAGGAGATTGAGGACGACCGTTTCCAGCCGATCCCGATCACCCATGATCGCCGGCACATCGGGGCACAAGGCAGATTCAAGGCGGACCCCCTGGGCGGCAGCCCGTTCCCGTGCCATGTCCACACAGGAACGGAGCACGCAGTTCAGATCGATCGGCTTCAGCGTCGTGGCGGAACCATGTGAGAGGGCCAACATGCTCCTGGTGATCCGGCTGATCCGTTCTGCTTGAGACCGGATCGCCAGGAGATCCCGCTGCACCTCTCCAGGCAGCTCCAGGTCAACCGCTTCCGCTTCGATACATTCAATCCGGTTGAGCATGATGCCCAAGGGATTGTTAATCTCATGGGCAATCCCGCTCGCCACCTTGCCCAGCGTCGCCAGGCGTTCGGAAAGATGGAGCTGTTTCATATGACGAGTGATCTCGGTGGTCTTTTCCTCGACCCGCCTGGTCAAATCGTTGTTCAACGATTCCATCTCGGCATGGGACGCGTTGAGCTTGTCCGCCATCCGATGCACGGCGGTTGCCAATTCTTCGAACTCGTCTCCCGTCCGAATGTCGAGCGGTCCCCCATAGGTTCCACGGCTGATCGCCTCGACCCCTGCCTGCAGAGTTTGGATCGGGCGGGCAATTCTGGCCGCCACATAGCGGCCGATGGCCCACAAGAGTCCGATCATGACGAAGCCGATGATGGCAAGATTGCGGAGCTGATCCCTGATCGGCGCGTAACTTTCAGCGGGCTGTTGCCGGACAAAGACGTGCCAGGTATCGCCAGGCATACCCAGACCCCGGACTGGCGCGAAGCCGACTACGGTGTCATGAGCGCCATGCCCATCGTCTTCGGCGATCCCCCACCCGGGGTCATCGGACACGATCATGGCCATAAGGGGCGCAGGAATGCGATGGGCCTGACGGGGAAGGATCGGACAGATGAGCGGCTGGCCATCGGCGCTGAACAGCATCGCATGGCCGGTCTGGCCGATGCGGATTTGATTGATCATCCCGAAGAGCGTATCGAACCGGTACGAAATCTTGATCGCACCGATCACGATACGTTGGTGGTCGTCGAAAATTGGCACAGCTACATCGATCGTCTCTTCAGGAGAACGAAAGGAACCGGCACGTCCCGGCGTGAGTCCGCTCAGATAGACCTGTTCACCGCCTCCATCCTGAATCGCCTTCCACCAAGGCTCCTCCCCAAAGAAATAGTGGTCTGGCTCCGATGTAGCTGCGACAAGCGCGCCATGCTGATCCGTAATGAGAATCCCGACCATCTTGTCCCCATCTCGCACTTTCGTCTCCAACAAAAATCGTGAGAGCTCGGTGTTCAAGAGACGGGCGGCCACGTTCGTGCCTTGCTCCCAGGCTCGGGCACGATCTTGGATTTGAGCGATGGCCTTAGAATGCTCTCCGGGATAGGAACGATTGGCGAGCTCTACCGGCTGACGAACCCGCAACGGCGCCGAGGCCAAGAGGCGAACCCGCTGGATTTCCCCTTGCACCAACATCGTGACGCGATCCGCCGCCTGCGCCGCAATCGTTTGAAAGTTCCCACCGATCACGTCGCGAAGCGATCGCATGCCCGATACATAGGCGAGAATAAGGCAGGTCAGCAGCGGAATGCAGCCGACCACAACAATGGCCAGTACGATGCGGCCTCTGATTGTATGAATCCTCACTCGGCTCCTTTCGGCAAGGAACACATTCTACGCAACGGCGGACGGAAATCGCTAGCCTCTCAAAAGCAGGGCCCACGATCATAGAACTGGGCCAGAAATAATTAGGAAATGAGGGGAGATAAGAGAGAAGAGACTTACCGAACAGAGTCAAATGTCGAGCCTGCACAGGACTCTGTTTATTAAAGAGGGTCGGCTGAGGACTGTTTACTTGCGTGGCTCACCCAGCAGGCACCACAAACGCCTGGTTCCTGATTTCTGATCGGTCACCGGTTCACCGCTAAAAAAGCTGATCTGCCAGGACACCATGTCGTCGGTGGGGTGCGGCGTCGCCGTCCAATAGATCTCCGACTTGATGTTGGAGAAGGGATGGCCGGCCGGCAACGCCGGGTCATGTTGAGAGGCATCGATCAAGGTCTTGAGTTCGTCCACAGACGGTGCGCGCCAGCCCTTCTGCCCTCCGACTTCTTTCGTTGCACAACGAGCCACCGACGCCCCCCACACATCGTGCTCCCGATCTGGCTCCTGCTCCCAGATTAAACCCGTACTGTTGTCCTTCACGGCGGCACCATGTAAGACCAACGTGAATCGAGAAGAAACAGTGGAGTCGGCTGCGATGACGTAACTGGCCAACAGCATCATGCCCAATACGATGAGACAAGCTCGAATGGCTCTCAGGCTTTGCATGTTCGTACCTCCTGATCGAGGTCTATGGTAAGAGAGTTTCTGCGGGCGCGCAAGCTGGTTACGGTGAGAGCCTGCGGTAATGCTTCAGAAGAAGCAGCCCGCCCCATGCGAACGAGACCAGCATCAGGAGAATGCCGACGTGGTAGGCGAGGTGAGCCAGACGATGGTCATACTCCAACCAGCCCAACATCGTCAGGATATTGTTCCAGTCGTGCCCGTCCGTTTCTTTTCCCGTCACGCCGCCAAGGAGCATGAGATCCAGGGCCCGCGCATCGTTGATGTAGGGGGCGATATCCATGAAGCTTTCCGCCATCCACCACAGCGCCACTACCCCGCCGAAGGGATCGCGCGTCTTGATGAGAAAGGTACCAAGACAAACGAGCGGCATCAGGATCTGGCCGAGACTTCCTCCCAGAATCATCATGAACCGCCCCAGAGGGATAAACAGAAGATGGCCTGCTTCGTGGAACGGCAGATTGATCAGATGGAGGAACGACTCCCCTGTGTAGTTGGTTTCGAGCGGCGTGACGATGAAGGCTCGCCCCCACCAGAGCAACAACAGAAATACCGCAATTCGTCCAGCGAACGTGATCGAGTCGGTCGGTGTATCCGATTCAATAAGCCATTCTTTGGCAAAGGCCACCCAGCGAGAGCGGTCCCTCAGCAGAGGCTGTCGCTGTAATGGGGCAAGCGGACGATACTTCGCAAAGATGATTCCGCACTTCACACATTCTGTCGCTCCATCTGGCCGATCAGCCTGACACTTGGGACAAGACAGCATGGAGGTCTCTATGAATGCCATAGGCACACTGTAGGACCGCCCAGGTATTCGGACAAGAAAATCTCAGGATTCATCCAAGCCACTGGCGTAAGCTCCCCCGTCAAGGAGACAGTGGTAAAGGAGAATTTCTGGCTTTAAGTTGGGCCCGATAGAGGGCGGGCGGTACGCCCGCCAACGACTCATGGGGCCGCTCTTCGTTATACTGCTGCAACCATTCGGCAGTGATCTCCCGTACCTGCTCCAACGACTCAAACACATAGGCATTGAGCACTTCGGTGCGATAGGTTCGATTGTCGCGCTCGATCAAGGCATTCTGATCGGGCTTCCCCGGCTGAATATGTCGCACCTCAATCGTGCGTTCGGCACACCAGGCCATGAAGCGCTCGGCGATGAACTCCGGACCATTGTCGAGCCGAATGGCCTTCGGCTGGCCGCGCCAGGCCACCACTTGCTCCAGCACACGGATTACGCGCTCCGCCGGCAAAGACGTATCCACTTCGATGGCCAAGGCCTCTCGCACGCCTTCATCTAGAATATTGAGGGTCCGAAACCGTCGACCGCCGTACAAGCTATCACTCATGAAATCCAGCGCCCAGACCACGTTCGGTGCCGGGACCACTTCCAGGGGCTGCCGCGGCCGAACGGGGAACCGTCGCTTCGTCCGGCGGGGCAGATTCAGCCGCAGATGGCAATACACGCGCCAGAGCCGTTTGTGATTCCACCGATGGCCCGTGTTCCGCAACCGATCCACATATTTCCAGAACCCCCAGCGGGGCTGCGTCTCACCCAGCATCGTCAGCGCCGCAATAACCGGGGCGTCGCGCTGGACCCAATTGACGATCGGCCGATAGTACGTGGCTCGACTGAGGCCGACGGCCTGACACGCCCGCTGAACCGGAAGGCCGGATTGAGTCACCAGATGGGTGGCGACCTCCCGCCGTGCAGCAGGCGTTAGAGTTTTTTTGCGATAACATCTTTCAGCGCGGCATTCTCCAACGCCATGTCCGCATAGAGACGTTTCAGCTTGCTGTTCTCCTGCTCCAGCTCCTTGAGCCGCTGGATGTCCGAGGCCTCCAGTCCCCCATATTTGGCTTTCCACTTGTAGTAGGTGGCCGAACTGATGCCGTAGCTCCGCCAGATCTCATTGACGGGTCGGCCGGCATCGGCCTCCTTCAGAATCGACACAATTTGGGTCTCGGTGAACTTCGACTGACGCATGGGAACCTCCTGGCTAGCGTGGCTATTGTGCCAGAAAGTTCTCCTTTGAAACCGTCTCAGATTAGGGGGAGCTTACGCTGGCTGGCGTCTGGACGCAGGATGCTCAAACCGGCCGTCAGCAAGGCCGCAGCCGATGGAAGCACCGGAGGCGTAGCCCCTGGCTACGTTGAGGATGCTTTCGAGGCGAGAACGAAGCTGGCGACCGGTTTCAGCATCCTGCTAATGAAAAGAAAATGGGATGGGGGCAAAGGTGAGGATAAACACGGCAAGCGCGATCCATCCAACCACAACCCGCCCACGGCCGAGCGGCACGTGAGGGTCGAGCACCGGCGGATGGCCAAGACCCCAGATTCCCGACATGAACGCCCAGAGCCACCAGCCAGGCCAGCCCACGAATCCCAGCATGATCAACAGCGGCACCATGGCAAAGGCGATCGTGCGTTGGCGGGAGCCCCATAGGGCGTACGCCACATGCCCGCCGTCGAGTTGGCCGATGGGAATCAGATTCAGCGATGTCACAAATAGACCGAACCAAGCGGCAAAACCAATCGGGTGCAAGACGATGTCGGCCTGAGGAGGAAGCGATCCGACGACCAGCCAGGAGATGAACTGCAAGAGCAGGGGTTCGCCCAACTGCAATCCGTAGGTCGCCGTTCGATCCACCACCGTCGACAGGTTCAGGCCGATGACCAACGCCACGACTGCAACAACAAAGCCGGCCAGCGGGCCAGCCACACCGATGTCGAACAATGCACGCCGATTCATGATCGGCCCGCGAAGACGGATGATGGCGCCAAATGTCCCGATGAAATGGGGAGGACCGGGAATGAACAGCGGCAATGAAGCCGGCACGCCGTGGATGCGGGAGAGCACATAGTGACCGCATTCATGGGTCACCAGAATCCCCAACAACGTGGCGGCAAAGGGAATTCCGCGCCAAAGCGTCTCGAAATGTTCGAGGAGAAAGTCTACAGGCCCATGGATCGGCCCCTTATAGGCCTGATAGGCTCCGGCCCAGAGCGTGGTAAAAATCGTCGCAACAAGGAGGCTGAGGGGCAGGATCCATTTCGAGAAGGACGTCTCCTCGAATTCGTCGTCCGCGGAATGATCATTGAGATCTTCAGAATCTACCGCCGCAGCCGGCAGTGGTCCGACGCGGATCGGTTGGTCGTCGCTCCGCTCATCGAGGCTCATAAGATATTCTTCTCACAGGTTGTCGCGAAGCTATCACAACACGGTGAAAATTCCGTGACCCGTACGTTTAGGACAATAGGAGAACCGTGTCAGGATGCTCAAACAGTCCGTCCAGCAAGGCCGCAGCAAGCGAAGAGGCGAGGCGTACCCTTGCGGTACGTTGAGCCTCTGAGCGATGCGAGAACGCAGCTGGCGGGCTGTTTCAGCATCCTGCTAGTGATCCAATGCGAAGGGATTATGATCAAGCTCTTCCCGAACCGTCGTCCCCGGTCCGTGGCCAGGCAGCAATCGATATTCAGGCGGTAACCCGAGGACCTTGGTCCTGACCGACCCCAGATGGGTCTGGTACAGTGCACTGGGATTCGAACGGCCAATGGATCCCGCAAACAGGGTATCGCCGACGAAACAGACGTGCAGGGACTCAGCCTCCACTCGATAACAGATCCCGCCAGGGGTATGGCCAGGCGTCGCCAGACATTGCACACGCAAACGTCCAACGGCAATTGTTTGGCCATCCTCCGGCGCTTTGAGCTGATCGGCGGGCGGACGCCAACTCAGGAGTTCGACATCCTCCGATCCGAGATACACCGGCGCCTCACGATACTTCAAAATCTGATCGATCCCATCGGCATGGTCTGCATGACCATGCGTCAGACAGATCCCGACCAGACGCAGATGGTGCTTTGATAATACATCGATCATCGCCGACGCATTGTAGGCGGTGTCGATCAACAGCGCCTCTCCGCCGTCATAGACCACATAACCCTGCACACCATACCCGTTGATCGAGCCCCGTACGGCCTCCACCCAAGAGATCGGAGACGCAACCGACGGCTCCCATTGGTCAATCGCAATCTGCTCCAACGGCCCGGGACGAAGTCCCAACGCCTTCGCCAGGGCCCGCACCTCGGCGCGATCGCGCGGAGGATCGCCGCGCTCCAGCGCAGTGATGTCTCCGCCAGGCAATCCAGTAGTCCGGGAGATCTCGGCGACCGACAGCCCCTGCCCCATCCGCGCCTTCTTAATGATGTCTGAAAATTCGTCCTCAAGCGGCATGCGATAAATCCTTAGCTATCAGCAGTCAGCTCTCAGCCATCAGCTTCAGCGAGTCCTTCACGTTCCGACACATCTTCGACATATCGATGGGCGAGCTCCTCTTACTGCATCTACCCATGGAGTTATTTTATTTCTAAAGTGCTCGTCATTCCCCGACAACTTGATCAAGTGGTCTACCCAATCCTTAATGTCTGCAGGGGCATTCTGATTAAAAGAAAAGATACTGCGCAAGCGATCAAAATCCTTTTGAGGCTTAACAAACTTTAATCCCCTCTCATTAGTAACGTCGATCAGTCTTTCCTTTTCAACCCCTGCCTCCGTGATAAGAGATGCGTCAATGTACGTCCCCATGGGTAAACCTTTGAGAGCCTTGTCCATTTCAACGATCGCCAAACCGCCGACCAAGCTGAAGTTAGAGAAAGTGTTGTCTATCGATTGCTGTATCTCACTGCAGATCATCCCGTAATAAGAGCCTCTTCTTACCAGGGCTCGACTTAGAGTTGGCATCAATTTGTAACCCTCGGAAGCCTTCGCCTTGACCTTATTAAATTGGCTACCATTAAGAACTTGATACTGGACCTTCAGCATCAGCTCAACAAATTTTCCTGCACAATTTTCGATCAATTCATTCTTCTGGGCGATCACGAGGGAGTCTGCGTACATATGGACGAATAGATTCGTTTTGTCTGCCCCAAAGGTATTCTCAATTTCCGCACGTACTACACCAACAACTCGCGAAATCCTCTCTATTTGTTCCGTTAATTCACTGTTTTCATAAAAGCGCGTCGTTCCGGTCAAATCAAGATAGGCAAGAAGAGACTTCTCCTCGCTTATATACTTGCAACTGAGCGTCATGCTGTAGGCTTTCCGAAGTGTGGAACCGCTTCCTTAACTCTTGATCACTACTTCTCCGGATAGAGGGTCTGGTCAAACATCCCTGTGGACGTCTAGCAAGCCATTTTTAAAGGGCGAGCTGCGCGACACAAGCCTCGACTAAACCATCCGCTACTCCTTCTCCTCTCCACCAAAGCTCCGAAGGCGTTATTCCCCAGGGCGAGTGGCCTGTTGATCTCCCACTGCGCGCGTCCAACGAGGGCCTTCTCAGGCCGCGCGTTGCGCGAGCACAGGAGATCAGCGGGCCACCCGCCACTCTTCTCTCAGCCTACGGAGCCACCTTCACTTCTTTGACTTCCCCGAATCCCGACAGCAGCTTCGGCAGGGCCTCGCCTGCCCCGACTGCGACAATCGTCAATCGTTCTGGGTGGAAATGCTTCTTTGAGGCAGCCAGGATTTCCTCTTTCGTCAAGGCCACCACGCGGGCCCGCAACTGCTGCAGAAAATCCTTGGGGAGCCCATCGTATTCCAGCTCAACCAACCGCCCGACGATCGCCGACGAACTGGCAAAGGAGAATACAAACGAGTTCACATAGGCCTCTTTCGCTTCCGCCAATTCGCTGTCCGTCACCAACTCGGTCCTCATCCGCTCCATGTTCGCAATAAACCGCGCGATGACCTCTTGCGTCGATGGCAGCTTCGTCTCGGCGCGCATCAACCAGACCCCTTGATCGTGCACTCCGGTGTTCAACCGGCTGCCGACCGAATAGGCCAAGCCCCGCTTGGTCCGCACGTCGTTGAAGAGCCGGCTGCGGAAGGAACTGCCCCCCAGAATGTCGTTGGCAATCGCCAAGGACACATAGTCAGGATCCTGCTCCTTGATCGACAGATGGCCGACGCGCAGATGCGTTTGCGACGTATCCTTGTTGACGAACCGGACGACGGGCTTTGGCGTCTGGCTCTGGGGCACCTCGGCAATCGTCAGCACCGGCACCTCGCCTTTCTTCCAATCGCCGAATATCTCTCGGAGCAGGGCCAGCATCGCGGTCTTCTCAAAATCTCCCGTCACCCCCACCATCATGCCGTTCGGATGGACGGTCTTCTTGTGAAAGGCGATCAAGTCCTCTCTGGTGATGCGGGTGACGGACTCGATGCTGCTTTCACGCGCAGTCGGATGATCTGCCCCATACAGCAGCTTCACGAACTCGCGGCCGACGATGGAGCCGGGATTGTCTTGCCTGCGGCGAATCCCTTCGATGGACTGCAGCTTGGCCAGTTCAACCTTCGCCGGCTCAAAAGCCGGCGTCCGAATCAGCCCGGCAAAAATCTGAAGCCCCCGCTTCAAGTCTTTGCTCAGGACATCGAGCGACGCAGAACCGGATTGCCGTCCAATGGAAATACCGACGTCTCCGGCGAACTGCTCCAACTCCTCGTCCACTTGCTCCGCCGAGAGACCGCCACCCCCTCCGGTCCGCATGATGGAACCGGTGAGCGACGCCAGGCCGACTTTATCCGCCGGATCGAGCCAGCCGCCCGTCCGCATGGTCGCGGTGATGCTGACCAACGGCAGCTCATGGTCCTCCAGGAGATAGACCACCATGCCGTTTTCAAGCACCACGCGATCCGGTTCGGGAGGAGTGAACTCAACCGGCTTGAACGTCATCTGCCGAGGATCGCCCAACGCCAGATTTTCGGCACAGGCGGTCAACACCGGAACGATGAGGGCGATGACCATCGCGGTCAGAATAAAGCATCCCCGTTTTACATTTCGCGTTTCACGTTTCACGTCCCTCATCCCCCTCATCGCGCCACCTCATGCTGCGCCGCCGCGACGTTTTTTCCGCCGGCTTTCTTCACCAATGTGGCCACCGTACGGTTCGACTTCGTGAAGTACTCAACGGCTACACGCTGGATATCCGCCGTCGTCACTGCGGCAATTTTATCCCGGGCCTTCAGCGCATAGCGCCAGTCTTCTGCCACCGTCTGATAGAGCGCCAGCTGAGACGCCAGCCCTCCGTTGGATCGAAGCGCCCGCACTAAATCCGCATCGAGGTTATTCAGCACCTTTTCGAGTTCCCTGGCGGAGACCGGCTCCGTCTTGAGCCGTTCGAGTTCGGCATAGATGGCCGCCTCGATTTCTGCCGTCGTATGGGGCGCCAGCGGTGTGGCATTGAGAACGAACAGGTTCGGGGAACGGACCCCCGGATAATTCGCATCGGAGTTCACCGAGGCGGCGATCCGCTTCTCGCGGACCAGATTGGCATAGAGCCGGGACGTAAGTCCGTCGGTCAGCACCGCGTCGATCACGTCGAAGACATAGTCATCGGGATGGCCTAACGCCGGCTTGTGAAATCCGATGGCCAGAGAGGGTTCGGCATCGAACTCCACCTCCACGCGGCGCTCCCCCCGTTGAGGCGGCTCGGCAGTGACCATGGGAGGCTGCGGAGGCGCGGCCGGTATCTTCCCGAACGTCTGCTCGATCAGGGCCATGACTTCTTTCGGATTGATATCGCCCACGATCGCAATCGTCGCGTTATCGGGGCCGTAGTGGGCCTTGAAAAAGGCTTCGGTGTCGGCGGGCGTCAGGGACAGGATGTCGGACTCCCAGCCGATCGTCGGAATCCCATATTGATGGGCTCGGAAGGCTGCCGAGGTGAAGGTTTCGAACAACAGTCCGTTCGCACTATCGTCGTTCCGTAACCGCCGCTCCTCCATGACTACGCCGCGTTCCTTGTAGAATTCACGGAGGACGGGATGCGCCATGCGATCGGCTTCGAGCGCCGCCCAGAGGGGCAGACGATTAGCAGGGAGACTGATCGTATAACGAGTCATGTCTTTGCCGGTCGCGGCATTGAGCCCAACCCCTCCATGACGTTGGTAGAGCAGGGCCATCTCATTCCCTGCGACGAACTGCCCCGCTTTTTCTTGCAGCTCGGTGAATCGCTTCTGCAACCCCTCGATCGCTGTTCGCTCCTCGGGGCTGGCTGATTTCCCGACATTCTTCCGTGCAAATTCACGTTGCCGCTGTTCCAACTCGGTTCCCACCCGAAACAACTCCTCGAGAATCGGCCGCTCTTTCTCGTAGTCTTTCGTCCCGACCGTCCTCGTGCCCTTGAAGGCCATATGTTCATAGAGGTGCGCCAGGCCTGTTTGCCCCACCTGCTCGTTCACCCCCCCGACTCTGAATGTCATGTTGAGCGACACCACCGGCGTTTGATGCCGTTCGACCATGAGCACCGTCAATCCGTTCGCCAACTTCTGCTCCACCACACGATCCGCCAGACCGGGCGAAGCGGCATGCGACAGGTCGAAGCTGACAGCGAGCGCGAGCAGCAGCATCGTGAAACGTGAAACGTGAGTCATCATATGAATAGCTCCATGAGTTGTTCCGGTCGTTCGATAAACCAGTCCGGCTGACAGGCTTCCATCTTGGCGCGATTCCCCATCCCGTATCCGACGGCACAGACGCGAATTCCGGCGTTATGCCCGCCGTTGATATCGTTGGTGCTATCTCCGATGAGCACGGTCTGCTCGGGCAATACATTCAGTTCTTTCATGACATGCAACAGCATACCCGGTTCCGGCTTCAAGCCGAACCCGTGATCGCCTCCGACGACATATTGAAAATGGTCGGCTCCTAACCCTTGAAGAATCACATTCGTATACTCGATCGCTTTGTTGGTCGCCACAGCCTTCCGCTTGCCGGCAAAATGCGTCAGCATCTCCCCAATGCCGGGATAGAAGGTCGTCCGATCGAGGCAATGGGCCAGGTACTGGCCTCTGAACACCCGCAAGGCTTCCTCGAAGGTGACACGGCTGTTGTCGCCCACCGACAGACGCAGCAATTGTTTCACCCCATCCCCCACAAACCCGAAGATTTCTTCGAGTGGCCGCTGCGGCAGTCCCAGCTCGCCCAAGGTTAGGTTGACCGACGTGGCAATATCCCACTTGGACTCGATGAGCGTCCCATCCAAATCAAAAATCAACAATTCGACTGAGGTCTTTCCCATCATTTTACCTTTCGTAACTCCTCCTGCAACGACGCAAGTCGGGCTCGCTTCGCCTGGTCGGTTTCCTTGATCCAGGCTTCGCGCACGACGTTCACCATCCGCTTCTGCCCGATATGGGGGGGCAACATCGGCTCGACAATCCTCCATCGATTGTTGACCGCTTTCACGCGAAACCGGACCTCTTCTGTCACGGCCCCCTGCACAAAACCGGCGGTTTCCAAGTACACCGAGCCGATGACCTGAAAGGTGACCGGAATCACGACTTCCAGCCGATCGATCACCTCCCATTGGCGATAATGCTCCGCCACCACAAAACCCTGCGTCACGACGACATGTCCCCACGTGGGCTCTTCATGCCAACCCGTGTACGATGCGACCGTTTCGACCGACAGGGCGTCGAGCCGCGCCCCCTTATAATCGAGCGACAGATACCGCTTCACCACCTCTGACGGTGAATGGTCGAGGGATCCGCTCTGCGCAAGCCCCTCCCCGGCCGACAACAGCAGCGCCAGTAACGGATAGAGAAACAATATGAACCGGCCGACTCTATTGGCTGTCATCGTGTGCGCTTCACTTTCAATCTATACCCCGCCAAAGAAACCGGGTGCACCACCCAACTGTTCGACTCACCCGATTTTGTGTAACTTCATCAAATTGGTTTCCCCGGGCTGACCGATCCTGGTCCCCGAGAGGATCACGATCCGCTGTCCCGTGACGGCTAAGCCCTCGGTCTTCAGGCGGCGTTCCGCTTCCTCGATCCGCTCATCGGTTTGCGCGATCTGGCGCATCGTATGAGGAATCACACCCCAGTACAGCGCCATCCGCTGCCGGACAGCCTCAAAGGGAGTCAATCCCACAATCGACGCGGCAGGTCGCTGCTTCGACAACAAGCGCGCGGTCGTACCCCGTTCGCTAAAAGCCACGATGACGCTCGCCCCGATGACTGAGGCTGCGGAAAAGGCCGAGTGGCAAATGGCTTCAGGGAAGGACCCTTCCTCTTGTGGCGCGATGGACGAGCGCACATACCAGGATCGTGCCCCCTCTTCTGCGGCGCGAACGATGCGGTTCATGACACGGACGGTTTCAACCGGATGTTGCCCGACCGCCGTTTCTCCGGACAGCATGACGGCATCGGTCCCGTCGAACACGGCATTGGCCACATCCGACGCTTCAGCCCTTGTCGGGCGTGAGTGGTGCGTCATCGACTCCAACATCTGAGTGGCCGTGATCACGAGTCGGCGCCGGCGGTTCGCTTCGGCGATAATCCGCTTCTGGAGGAGCGGAACCGCCTCCGGCCCCATCTCTACGCCCAAATCGCCCCGCGCCACCATCACGCCGTCCGCCTGATCGAGAATCGCGTCCAAGCATTCCACCGCTTCCGGCCGTTCGATCTTCGCAATAATCGGCACATCGCCGCCCCAGTCGGCCATTAACTGCCTTGCTGCCACCACATCATCGGGGCCTCTGACAAACGAGAGGGCCACATAGTCCACTCCTTGGGCGATGCCGAACCGGAG
Organism: Nitrospirota bacterium; assembly: GCA_030645475.1. Taxonomy (NCBI): domain Bacteria; kingdom Pseudomonadati; phylum Nitrospirota; species Nitrospirota bacterium. Next base: position 17,325 of record JAUSMA010000016.1, on the reverse strand, counting down.
ATCGTCCCGATCTTTGTCGGTGAGAGTCGGAGCGCTGATGCGCGTATCCGGCAGATTCATGCCCTTGTGCGAGGTCAGTCGTCCCCCGGTTACGACTCCACATTCGACGGTGCTGCCGATAATGCGATGTGCGACCAGCTCGATGAGTCCATCGTCAATCAGGATGCGGGCGCCTGGCTGGACATCCCGCACCAGGTATTGGTACGCCACCGAAATCTCTCGCATGCCGGATGACGCGAGAGACTGTGCGCCGAGTTGACCGCCGGACCGGAGCAGAGTCGTCACGAGTCTCACCGTCTGGCCGGCCACCAGATCGATCCCGCCCGGATCGACGTCTCCGATACGGATCCTCGGTCCTTGCAGGTCCTGGATGATCGCCACCGCCGCCTGCCGGCGATTCGCGGCTTCGCGAATGGCCTTGATCGCACGCGCATGCGATTCGTGAGTCCCGTGAGAAAAGTTGAGGCGCGCCGCATCCATGCCGCTTTCAATTAATTGATCCAGCACGGCGGGCGAATCACTGGCGGGGCCGATGGTACAGACGATTTTAGCTTTACGCATAGACGATACGGTTGCTTTCATTGGTCGAACGGAATGAGCGGCCCTCGTTCCCCGTTCCTCTCACCATGATATTCAGGGATGCCATTCTAACAAACGACCTCCATCCCCACAACGCAACCGCCGTTTCAGACGCGGGCCGCCTCTCTCATTGATGATCGAGGCGCTACGGCAGTTCGCTTCCATGCATGCGGGCGAAGATCTCCCAATCGAACTGCTTCGGTGCGACCGCGTGAAGTGGGATGGCCTCGATGGTGCCGGGCCCGCGATAGGCCAACATGCACCCGACCACCCGCTCCGGCTCCTTGACGAGGCGGCGAATGGCTTCGTAGGCCAGATCTTGTCCGATGGTTTTGTCCTCCGGGGTCGGGGGCGCTCCCCGTAACGTGTGGCCGAGGATTGTGGCTTTGGTCGCTGGGGCAAGGCGATATTCACCGGCACGCGCCTGAAACTGCGGCCACGTCGTGAGTGTGCCTGCGACATATTCGACAAGACCGCGCACACCGCCATCCTGGTGATGGCGATGGGGCGTCTGTTCCGCCACCACAAACAGATGGCTCTTGTTCGGGACTCCTAACGTACGTTTGAGCGTACCCATGATGATGTCGTCGATATAGGCGTCTGGGTCGGGATGCTCGTTGACCAGGATGCCTTCCGCCCTGGCCTGATAGGCACAAGCGAGGGCGAGATGGCCGGACCCGGCCCCCATAATCTCGACGAAAAAGACGCTGCCCATCGCGGAACTGGTAGCTTTCAACGACTCGATGGATTGATTCGCCAGCGACACAGCCGAATGAAAACCCAGGGAGGTCGTCCCCGCAAGATTATTATCGATCGTGCCGGGAATTCCGACTGCCTGAACTCCAAATCCTTCATAGAGCGCCCGCGCGCCTCGAAGACTCCCATCCCCGCCAATGACGACCAAGGCGCCGTCTTCCATGTAAGGCCGTAGATGCCGCATCGTGACCTGCTGCACCTGCTCGCTCTTGAAATCTTCGAAGCGGCTGCTCCCGATGGGACTGCTCGCATGACTGCCCATACCGCGGGTATCGTCTTCCGTCACCGCTTCGATCCAGTTATTGGCCAAACCCAAGAACCCGTGACGAACGAAATAGACCTCCAGGCCAAACCGATGTCCTGTCACGCGCAGCTCTTTTAACGCGGCGCCGGCCCCGGCGAAGTCGCCGCCCGAGACCAATGCCACGATCCGCTTGATCTGTCGGGGCTTGAGCGTGATCCGGTCTCTGCGTTCGCGCTCGACCTTCACCCAGGTTTCCCGCGCCGCCCGCTCACGCGCCGACAGACCCACCGCAGTGGAATAGCCGGATAAGAGTCCCTGTTCATAGGTCAGCAGGACGACGTTATCCTGTCCCTCTTTATATTCGCCAAACTCAGTGAAGGCTTCGCGAAAGGGACGAGGATCGAGATAAATCATGAGCGCCCGCAGCGTGGAGCTATGGCTGTACAGACAGACGGCCTTCCCCTCGTGGGACTGCCCCAACCGGCGGAACCCATCCACGATATCCACATAGACATCGAAGAAGGAATGTCCGCCCGGGTAGCTGTAAAGGGGATGTTTGATCAGGCGCTTGGCTGTCTGCACATCCACGCCGAATGCCTGTGCGGCCTCCTCGGCTTCTACCTTTTTCTCCAGACCCGTGACCCATCCGAAATCCTGAGAGTCCAAGGCGGGATCGCAGACTGGAGGGAGCGCATCAGCCTGTTGTGCCTGCCCCTGCATCAGCGCCGCGATGACCCGCTCGTACAGTTGCCGCGTATTGGGGCTGTGGCTCACCAGATGAACGAAGGTGCGCGGATCGAGGTAGTTGTGGATGTGCAGGAAGTCCAGTTGTTGCCCGACCAAGCCCAACATCTTGGCCAGGGCTGCACCCACTGCGTCGGCTTTGGGGACGCCTCGCTCAGGATCCAGCACGTTCGCGAGACGACGTCCAACTCGATAGGTACTGCTCTCCACGCGGGAGACACCATGACGCATCGTGAAGAGGAGCGTGCGGCCGGTTAAGTCGCGCGGCAAGAGCCAAAACCGATCCTCACCAAGATCCAGTACGATACGATCCTCGACCAACTGCGGTGTCAGTTGCGCGCGCGGCACAATCGCCACCGGCCGGCGATGGGCCGGTTTCTGCACGGACTTGATCGGCACGCGAAAGAGCGGGGCCAACTCGCCTGCTGCAAGGAGCGCATTCCAGGCGGCAAAGAACACCAGTTCATCCCCCCGGCAACCCTCATCGATCAGTGCGCGACGGGCCGCTCGATATTCCTCTGCCCCGGCGAAGCCCCCTTGCGCAGACTGCACAAAGGCCCGGATCTTCTCCATGGCGTCACGAGTTCGTTGTGGTCGATCGACTGAGGACGTCGAAAGGGGTGGGAGCGTCACTCCCTCACCGGAAAGGCGACGCGCCAACATCTCCCCGTAGGCCAGAAGTCCTTCGACTGTCACAAACTCAAGCCGGTCCACTGTGGATTCCACTCTATACCTCGTTAACTCGTCCTGACGTAACCAACCATCATGCCTGCCCGTATAGCTAGCCGGGAGATGCCTGACAGGGGAACATTCTCTACAAAATGAACAGATCGGATGCTACGCTGGCAAATGGACGATAGCAACAATTCCTGGCTCACAGGCTGCGGAAAAACCCTTCCGGCACAGCACGAGCACACTCCGCAGGATGCTCAAACAGGTTGTCCAGCAAGGCCGCAGCCGATGGAAGCACCGGAGGCGTAGCCCCTGGCTACGTTGAGGATGCTTTCGAGGCGAGAACGCTGCTGGCAGCCTGTTTCAGCATCCTGCTCGCTGGTTCGTTGATCCTCCAAGATCCTGCATGCTAGGGTTCGTCCTCTATTGCCGTGCCTCGTGATACGAACGTGACACTATGGATCGAATCTGGAAGGTCTATGGAATAGTCGTCGTCCTTGCTGGGCTGCTGCTCTGTGGCCTCACCGGTTGCCCCAACGTCGACTCGTCGCCTGAGCCGACTGTACCATCTGCCTCCGTCTCATCCGTTCAATCCCCAGGGCCGGCTCTTCACGATGCCACACCACCTCTCGATCGACTGCATCGAGCCGAACAGGCCTTCCCACAAAAAGCCCGAGACCTCCTAGAGGCCATTCGGCAACATGAGGACAAGGCCCTCCCCGGATATATCGGAGGCGGGGTATTTCAGAATCGTGAACGACGACTGCCTCGCGGCCACTATCGTGAGTACGATGTGAATCCCAAGATACGCGGCCGCTCGCGGGATGCGGAGCGAATCGTCATCGAGCAAGCCACAGGAAGAGCCTACTATAGCGGCGACCATTATCGAACGTTCACTCCGATGAATGAGACACCATGATATCGAAGCTCACATTATCCACTTATCTTCAGTCGACGAAAGCTCCCTGGACCTCATTGCTCATCGTAAAAACAGGACAGCGCGCTGAATCGCTGGTGCATCCACCACCCGGATTTGCCTTGAAAGTCATCAAGGGCGCCAAGTGTCAGACCACCGACGGCCTGTTGCGCGAATGTGCCAGAGCCTTGGATTTCCCGGACTACTTTGGACAGAACTGGGATGCTCTTGAGGAATGTCTGGCTGACCTGGAATGGCTGCCGGCCAAGGGCTATATCCTCCTCATCACCGATGCGGCACAGGTGTTGCCAGACGATGAAGAAGAGTACACAACCTTGCTTGAGGTATTGCGAGACGCGGGAGAGGCCTGGGGAAACGGACAGGCGGGAATGGGCCGGCAACAAGCGACGCCGTTTCACGTGTTGTTCGCTGTATCGGAACGGGAGAAAAACAAGCGGGCTCATTGGGGCATGACAGACGTCACGACGCAACCGACTCGGAAGCCGGAAACCTAAGCCCTCATACTATCGACGGAGAAATGCACGATCCTAGCAGGATGCTGAAAAAGTCCGCCAGCGGCGTTCTCGCTTCACGAAGAGGCTCAACGTACCAACCAGTACGTCTCGCCTCTTCGCTCGTTGCGGCCTTGCTGGACGGCCTTTTTGAGCATCCTGTGGTTGTTCAAGCCGAGGTGCCACTCGAAGTATTTGGGCCAATTTTTCGCATACACCGAGTTATTCCGCAGCCTGCTAGGGGCGCAGCCTCTTGGCCACGTTCAGAAGGCCTGTCCAGCGGAAGAGCACAGAAGACAATCCGGTCGCTGTTCCAGAGTACGAGACGGTGCGAGCCGATGCCTGCCAGCGAGCTTGCACGTCATGGCGATGAAAGACGCAAATCCCGTGCGTTTCACGCGCATCGTCGAGAGGCGCCTTCTCCCCCACCAGTGAAGTAACTCCTTCTTGCCGGCACCACGAACACACAATTCTCATCACTCATCCTTTAGCAAATTACTATCTAGAGCTCTGTCTCATGCTTGTCTAGTTAGGCAAGACTCAGGCCGCACTCGATTCGTAACATGAATCGACATATTTGCAAGGGATTACGAAAAGTCCCTATCCCTTGGATTTATGATCCTGTATCAAAAATGCTGAGAGGCGTATCTCTTCAGACACTTTTTGGCCCCAGTCGCTCGACCACGCCACGAGGACCTGCTCTTTCTTGACCGAGGCTCTGCCACATGGTACTGTGCGCCCCCATTATGAAAACGACTCGTTCAGCCAAACTGTTTGCCGACGCACAACTGTTGATTCCCGGTGGCGTGAATAGTCCGGTGCGGGCCTTTCGCTCGGTCGGAGGCCAACCCCGGTTTATCAAACGCGCCAAAGGCGCCCGCCTCTACGACGTCGATGGGAACACCTACATCGACTACGTACTGTCATGGGGCCCGATGATTTTGGGCCATGCCGCCCCATCGGTGATCAGCACGATCAAAAAGGCCGCCGCAAACGGCACCAGCTACGGCGCACCGACCGAGCTGGAAGTCACGCTCGCCCGCATGATCAATCAAGCTTTCCCCTCGATGGAGAAGGTCCGGCTGGTCAGTTCCGGTACCGAAGCGGTCATGAGCGCCATTCGAGTCGCCCGTGGCTTTACGAAGCGAGACAACATCCTCAAGTTCGAAGGCTGCTATCACGGCCACAGCGATTATTTGCTGGCGAAAGCCGGCTCGGGTCTGGCCACGCTGGGAATACCGGATTCGCTGGGAGTCCCGGCTGACTTTGCCAAACACACCTTGACCGTGCCGTATAACGACATCCAAGCGGTGCAACAGATCATCAAAGAACATCGGAATACGTTGGCCTGCATTATTTTGGAGCCCATTGCAGGGAACATGGGCGTCGTGCCGCCGACCCCTGAGTTTCTTTCGTCTCTCAGACGACTCACCGCAGAAAACGACATCCTCCTGATTTTCGACGAAGTGATTTCCGGCTTTCGAGTCGCGTACGGCGGAGCCCAAACGCTCTATGGCATTACGCCGGATCTGACGGTATTGGGGAAAATCATCGGCGGAGGCTTGCCGGTCGGCGCCTACGGAGGACGGAAAGAGATCATGGATCTGATCGCGCCATCCGGGCCGGTCTATCAGGCAGGAACCTTGTCGGGAAATCCGTTAGCCGTGTCCGCCGGCATTGAAACACTCAAGCAGCTCAAGCGCCGCGGGGTCTATAAGAAGTTGAACGAACAATCGGCCGCGCTGGCCAACGGGATTGGAGCGGCCGCGAAAAAAGCGGGTGTACCTCTCACACAAACCAGAGTCGGTTCAATGCTGGGCGCCTTCTTTACCTCAGGACCGGTGGTGAACTGGAATACCGCTAAACTGTCAGACACAAAGCGATACGGACAATTCTTTCACGCGATGCTGGAGCAGGGAGTCTACTTGGCTCCCTCTCAATTCGAGGCCGCCTTCCTCTCAACCGCCCATTCAAGCCGCGATATCGATTACACGATCAAAGCCGCGCATTCCGCCTTCAAAGAACTTTGAAGAGCTGATGGCTGATGGCGTATGGCCAGAGAGCAAAGAGCTTATGGCTGATAGCATATGGCAGGAAAAGAATGAGCGGTCAGTTGTTAGCTCTGGCTATACGCTATCAGCTATAGGTATAGGCTCTTTACGGATGTATCGCCCGAGATACTAGCCGAACCGGTTTCGATACAGCCGCAGGCTCCTGGGAGGCTGGTCAAACCTACCAGCCAGCAATGCTGCAGATAGCTTAAGGGCCCAACGTATACTGAATACGTTGAGCCCTTGAGCGAAGCGATCAGAACCTGACGAAGGGTTTCAGCAACCTCTCTATTCGTCGTCGTCCTCGTCCTCCATATCCAACACTTCCTGCCGCTTCTGCTCTTCCATCGCGTTATGCAGGAGCATGCGGACAAACATCGAATAGAGCGAACCTTTTTCCAGCGTCCCGCCTGGAGGAATGGCAATCTTGCCTTCCTTAATCATGCGATCCATCCAGATCTTTTGGTCAGGCGCGATCAAGATCGGAATCTCGATCAGCCCCACACGTCCCATCATATCCATAGTCCGGCCCCCTTCTATTTCGTTACATCTTTCCAATCGACATGCGGACATTTCAGCATGCGAATTTCTGCATTGTCAACAAAACGGGAGCGGCCCCCTTCTTCTGGCACAAACCCTGCTGAGCAACTTATCGTATGGAACGATTCCGACACATATTGCGCGTCGTGAGACATGCCCCCTGCAGCTGTCTTCTGATCGCCCTCTGGACCATCCTCTGCTTGTTCGCCATGCCTCATGAGGGGCTGACTCAGCCAACCACCGCGCCGCCCTCCTCCTTACCCACCGCTCCGTTATCGCCCGATGCCGCCATCACCGACCCACGTTCCTCCTGCGATCTTTGTTGGAAGCCCGAACCACGAGCCGGGAGCACCGTCCGTCCCCACCGGCCTCACCGTGAAAAGGGACTCCATCCTCACAAGAAGCCCAAAGGGCTGCGACGATCCAGCAGTAAAAGTCTCCGATCGATGCTCCGTCGACAAGCTGCCGCACCACTCGGTGGCATTGAGCGCACAGTGGACGGTCGGCAGGTCTACGTGGTCGACGGTGACACCTTTCGCTATGGGACCGAGCGCGTCAGACTCCGAGGCATCGACACCCCGGAACTGAACGAGCCGGGCGGACAGGCAGCCAGGCTGCGGCTGGAAGAATTGCTTCGCAGCGGACCAATCCGCATCGTCCCGCATGGACGAGATGTCTACGACCGTACCGTAGCCGATGTGTACGTCGATGGACGGAACGTAGCAGAGAGTCTCCGGATAGACGGCTTCGCGAAGCCCCACTCCTAACGTCGCAAAACCGACAAGAACACCCTTGGACTTAGAGCGCCAATCCTGGCAGGATACCGTACGGGCCTTATCCGCTGCCTTAAAACGTGTGGCATCTTATACGGAACCAGATAATACATAGTTAGGTAGAGGGAATGCGCGATCACGACCAAGAGCATGTTCGTGACATGCTGCAGCGACTCGGGTTCGTAGTCGAGCAGCTGACCGTGTCAACTGACAAGAGGCCGGACCTGCTCGCTCAGAGGGACGGCGAGCGTCTGTTCGTAGAAGTGAAGTCGAGGCGCCTCGATGCGTCGCTCCGTAAGGCCATGAAGTCGGTGCGACCGGGTGACCAACAGACGATTGAAACGACGCTTGAGAAGCACAACACCCTGTCAGCCGAGATTACGGGCGCGGTTGTACAGCTTGAGGCTCTTGCCGGCACTGACGACTATCGCCTCCTCTGGTATCGCGCTGACCTCGGACCATTTGTCCATGGTGTCTTCGAACAGATCACATCGACCCTGCTGGGTACCCGATGTGTGCGCACCGCGTCGGGGACGCTGCGCAAGTGCGCATATGCTGGACTCGGCGACTTCTACCGCTGTGCGTCGCTAGACGGAGTGATGATCGAAGTGGACGAGGGGATCAATCTACTTCCGAACCACTTCTCACCCAGGTACAGCAGGTTCGCCAAGAGTGCAATGTGGGCCTCGCTTCCCCCGCGCTGCGTTCTTGACGTCCTGGAAGCCTCGACGAAGGGCGGCTGGCTAATTGTCGAAGGCCCAATCGACCGTCGGGAGGACGCTGCCTTGCTCGCGCACCTGCAGCATAAGTACCCCGCCGCAGAGATCGTTGGGTTTGAGGTGCCTGTCGCCACAACGCACGTAACCACGATTGACGCGCAGGCAACTCTCGATAGGCGCGATCGCAAAGGGAGGACGCTGTGATGAAACGCTATCCCGAGCCCCACCTAACAAGCGCTTGCAGCGGACGGCCCGCTGGGCGGCCCGCCGCTGAACCACAACCTTGTTAGGTAGCTCTGGCGATGGTGAAGACTGAGCGGGGACGGACTGCTTGCGAGTGAGCTACGGCTTCTTCTTGTTCTTATCCGACGGATTATCAGAAAACAGCAGCCAACCGAGTACCATAAATCCTATCGCGACGCCGGTGATGGCGAGCCAGGTTCCGAGCTTGTCCATTTAGTGACTCCTTCGCTTCACACGTCTCTCGTGAAGCGTCACTCGTATCTCGCAAAGCATGACGACCACTTCCGTCTTGCGCTTCACGCTTCACGAACGACGACTTCAAGCCGAACGCGGCTCAGACTGTAGTGCGGCGACCATCGCCTTATCGAGGCGCTGTACTTTACCATTGCCATCCGTTGCCGCGAGGCGGGCTGAGCCTTCCACCACAACCCGCCCGCTCGCCTTCTCGCGCAGCACATGGGAAAAAGTGAACGAGGCCGGAGTCACATCGGTCACGCTGGTTTCTATCACCAATGTTTCTCCATACCGGCCTGGTGAGCGGTAGTCAGCTTCGGCATGCACCACAACAAAGACGGTACCCTGCTCCATTAACGCCGCAACCGACTGGCCGCGCGATTCAAGATACTCGGTACGAGCCCGCTCGAAATACTTCAGATAGTTGGCGTAGTACACGACCCCGCCACAGTCGGTGTCTTCGTAGTAGATCCTAATTTCCATAAGAGCGAATGGCCGAATAAGAGTTTATGGCGTATGGCTAATGGCCTGGACAATAATCCGAACCACGGGAAAGAGTCGAACATTACGATATCAACAGCGTGTTTCTAAAAGCGTTGATACTTTTCGCAAGCCGCTGTCCATCCTCATATAAGGCACGATGTTCTATCTCTGTGATGTACGCTCGATCCTTGCAAGAACGCCCCGGCAACCACTTCAAAAGTTGACCCCAGGGCAATCTCCAACTGATAGTCGAATGCTTTGTTACTGTTTTTGGCCGTCCCCTCCGCGATATTGAGCGCGATTGAATTCACTGCCCGATTCAGCTGGGATTTTAATCCATAGTCTTCATGTCTAGGAAACTTAGCGGTTACGGCATAGATCCTTGTCGCGTACTCCTTGGCTAACTGCCAAATTTCCAACGTTTCAAATCTGAATGCCATTTTTAATTTTGTCTTTGTTCGTGCTATACGCTACCAGCCATACGCCATAAGCTCTTTAGACGTTCAGCGTCGGAAACTTCGGGAGCGACGCCTCATGCACACCCGTGAGTCTCAACACGACGTCGTACAACTGCTGGACCCGCTCGGCCTTGACCGGCTCGAAGCCATGGCCGAGGACGGCATGACTGGCCGCGTCGAGCAGAGGTTTCATCGTCGGCCACTCACGCAGAAAGGCTTGGCCCATCTGGTCGCCCAATCCGGCCAATACCCGAAACTGCGCCTGCAGGGGCAATTTGTACTTGCCGTCGAGGTCTTCCAGCCAGCAAGTCCGGCAGGTTTCTCGTAGCGCCTCCGGCAATTGCTCCGGCAGCACGTCCCAGGTTTTAATCTGGTGTTGCTTGAACAGTTGTCGTTGGGCAAAGGCTTCGAGCGCACGAACCAACGAGACCATCGCGGTCTCCGGATCATGCGCGCCACGCAGTCGCCGACCGGCATGGGCCAGCAAATCGATAGGCTGCATGTCTTTGACCGGAGCAGGATCGAGCACGAGCTTTTCGAGGAATCCCGCATTCGCTTTGATCGGGGGAAGGACAGCTTTGAGTCCTGGCGGTCCGCCCCACAATGCCGCCATCTCGAAAGCCTTCACGGCGTGCTTTAATTTCTCCCAGGCCTGACGGTACTGAAATCGCTCCCAGAGATCGTAGCCATCTGCCAGATCTGCAAAGGCGCGATAGAGCGGCTTCTGCCCCCCGCTCACCCTGGCTTCGAGCTCGCGAAACAGCTTTGCCGATGCGGCAAACAATCCCCGATTGAACAGCTCACAGCCCTCGCGGCGCGAGACCGAGGCCGCTTCATCCCAGGGATTGCCCTGCGTCCAGAGGAACGGCAGTCCGGCGATATCGATCCGGTCCTCTTCCTGTCCCTCTCTCGCCGGCACGAGCGAGACGATCCGCGAACTGAGAGACAAGGTGGCCAGCGTGAGCGCACCCGCCATGGCCGGAGTCGCCCCGGTCACATCGACGACGAGCTCGCCTGGCTGCACATCCCACGTATGCAACATCTCCGGGAGCGCCTGCGCAAGCGCCCGATAACAGCCGACAAATTCGTCGGTCTCCGCCAGTACCACCCAATCCCACCGTCTGGGCATATGTTCAATCTTCGGTTGCACATCGGCTTCAACGAGCGCCTTCGCCCCTTCCGGCAACACAAAGCAAAGCGAGTCCGGCTGCAGACGATTAATCGAATAGACCGCCGCCGCCGTATGGCCGGTGAGGGCGATCACTAATGCTTTCACTGGTTGGTCATGCGCCATTGGGCGCGGACTATACCATAGGACGGCGCAAATTCCTTCCGGCTTCATACCCTGCCTTCGCCGAAGCGGCTTCGCGCAGACAGGTCGCGTCGCTCAAGGCCCCAACCTCCGCATCGGCCGCTCGACCGCCCCATGAGTCTTCGCCACTCTGAGCCATCGATTCATGGTCAAGCAACGTGCGTTCTGCTTGACGGTCTCCGGAAACGCGCTTAGACTTTCCTGACGCGCGACATCCCTCGCAACTCTTTCGAATACTCAATGAGGTCCCCCGATGATCTGGTGGTATTGGATGTTCCTCGGCCTCGTCTTGCTCGGCGTCGAAATGATCACGCCGGGGGGCTTCTACATTCTCTTCTTTGGGTTAGCGGCTCTGATCGTCGGCAGTCTCACCTGGCTGGGATTCGCCCAAGCAGAATGGCTCCAGTGGCTCTTGTTCTCAGGACTCGCGATCCTATCCTTGCTGGTTTTCCGCGGACCGTTATTGGCCTGGATCAACAGACAGGACAAGGACCTGCCTGCCGTGGATTCACTCGCGGGAGAAAGCGCGATCCCAATTGAAGACTTGCTGCCAGGCGCCACCGGCAAAGCTGAGCTGCGCGGCACCTCCTGGACTGCCCACAATGCCGGGACGGTCCCTTTGACAAAGGGTCAACGATGCACAGTCGAGCGGGTCGAGGGACTCACCATCTGGATATCAGCGGAATAGGCAGGGGAAACCCGGAACGAACACGAAGGAGTGCACGATGAGCGAAGGACTCTTTGTCATGCTGGTCTTAGCCTTGCTGGTGTTGATCGTCATTGGCAAAACCGCCGTGGTCGTGCCGCAGCAAAGCGCCTATGTGGTCGAGCGACTCGGCAAATACGCCGCCTCACTGGATGCAGGGTTTCATATCCTCCTCCCCTTCATCGACCGTATTCGCTATAAACATTCGCTCAAGGAAACGGCCATCGACATCCCCGAGCAAGTCTGTATCACGCGCGATAACGTGCAGGTGTCGGTGGACGGCATCTTGTACCTCAAGGTCTTGAACCCTCAGCGCGCGTCGTACGGCATCAGCGACTACAATTTTGCGCTGATCCAACTGGCGCAGACCACGTTGCGAAGCGAGATGGGCAAGATTGAGCTCGACCGGACATTCGAAGAGCGGACGAACATCAATATCCAGGTCGTCAACGAACTCGACAAGGCCTCAGATCCCTGGGGCGTCAAAGTCCTCCGCTACGAAATCAAGAACATCACCCCCCCGAAGGGCGTGTTGGACGCCATGGAAAAGCAGATGCGGGCAGAGCGGGAGAAGCGGGCGGTGATTCTCACGTCGGAAGGCGAGCGCGACGCAGCCATCAACCAGGCCGAGGGCGAGAAGCAACAAGTGATCAAAGCCTCCGAGGCCAAGAAACAGCAGCAGATCAACGAGGCAGAGGGAGCGGCATCGGCCATCCTCGCCATTGCGCAGGCCACGGCTGAGGGACTTCGCAAGGTCGCAGAAACGATCCAGATTCCGGGCGGTCAGGAAGCCGTCCAGCTACGCGTGGCAGAACAGTACATCACCAAGTTCGGCGAGTTGGCGAAGACGACCAACACGTTGATCCTGCCTGCGACGGTCTCCGATGTCGGCTCCATGATCGCCTTGGCGATGAGCGCCATCCGGCAGACCGGTCCCCTCACCACCATCAAGTCGTGATTGGTCGTCACGTCACGTTTGACAGGTGACGGAGGGTTGCCTAGAATCGCGTCCCATGAAAGATCTTATACTCAGTGCCTTTGCCGACAGCGCATCCGTCAAGCAACAGTTCGCGCGCGACCATGTCGATCGCATCGCGCAGGTCGCAACCTTAATGGTCGAGGCCTTTCGCCAAGGACGCAAAGTCTTATTGTTCGGCAACGGTGGCAGCGCCACGGATGCGGCCCATCTCGCAGCCGAATTCGTCGGCCGTTATAAACGCGAGCGGGCCCCGCTCCCGGCCATCGCGCTGGCCACCGATATTGCCGCCATCACCTGCATCGCCAACGACTACGGCTTCGAGGAACTCTTTGCCCGGCAGGTGCGCGCCCATGGCCAGAAAGGCGACATCGCCATTGCCATCAGCACCAGCGGCAATTCGCCGAACGTCTTAAAGGGTGTGGAGGCCGCGCGGGCTTGCGGCCTCACGACCATCGGGTGGACCGGTGGAACCGGTGGAAAACTGGCCGGGCTGGTGGAATACCCCTTCGTCGTACCTTCGACCGTGACGGCCCGCATTCAAGAAAGTCACATCACGCTCGGCCACGTCCTGTGTGAACTCATTGAGGAACAGCTCCTTGGCAAAGCCTCCTGACCGGCAACGGCCCCCCATTACGACCCCGAAGCTGATCGCGCCGATCAATGTGACGGATCTCACGACCTATCCGCTCAAAAAGCGGCACAGTAAGGTTCGTGTCTCCGACTTTGCCCGCCCCTGGCACCGTGGAGGCAGCTTCAGCCAGTTCTATCGCTCGCTGCCGGATATCCTCGGCGTGAAAACGTTGCGCGCGGTCGCCAAAGCTATCGCTAAGGCCCATCGCAAGGGCCGGCCGGTCATCGTGGGCATCGGCGCCCACGTCGTCAAGGTCGGATTGAATCCGATTCTCGTGGACCTGATGCAGCAAGGAATCGTATCGGCCGTGGCCATGAACGGCGCCGGGATCATTCACGATTTCGAATTAGCGCTCATGGGCCACACCTCCGAGGAAGTCGACGCAGAGATCGACGCGGGACGCTTCGGTATGGCGGAAGAAACCGGCCGCATGCTGAACGAAGCGATCGTCCGCGGGGCCCACGATCGCGAGGGGCTCGGCGAATCGGTCGGCCACTACATCAACCGGCGCCAGGGACAGTTTCCCAACCGCGAGACGAGCATCCTCGCGACCGGAGCACGGCTTGGCATTCCTGTGACTGTGCATGTGGCGATCGGGACCGACATCATCCATATGCATCCTTCCGCGGACGGAGCCGCCATTGGCGCAACGTCGCTCCTGGACTTTCGCCGGCTTGCTGCCGTCGTGTCTGGCATGGAGGGCGGCGTCTACCTCAATATCGGCTCTGCCGTCATTTTGCCGGAAGTCTTCCTCAAGGCGGTGTCGCTGGGACGCAATTTGGGCCATGATCTGACCAACATTACGACCGTGAACATGGACTTCCTCGCTCACTACCGCCCGCTTACCAACGTGGTACGGCGACCGACCCAGAAGGGCGGGAAGGGTTACTCCCTCATCGGCCACCACGAAATCATGGTGCCGTTGCTCGCCGCGGCCGTGCACGAAGAATTGGGGTAACCCCCGTCCTATGGCCCCACGCCAAGCCCCTCCAGTAACCTCACAGCAGCTGACCCGGATGTGGGTCGAACTGAACGGCCGCTATTTCGAAGGTCTGCTCCCTCCGATCGATCTCGTCTGGAGCCGCCGATTGACCTCCTCGGTCGGTATGTTCGTGAGTCGTCGAGGGCCGAAACCACGGCTGGATCAGGAGGGTCTTCGCCCGCCAACCAAGCGTGAGATTCGCCTCTCGCTTCCCTTGCTCCACCAGGTCGTCCAGGCAACCGAGTATGGGGAGCAGGAGATCGTGAATACACTCGCGCACGAAATGATTCATCAATGGCAGTTCGACATCCTCAAGCGGCGGCCAAATCATCGACAGGATTTTCTCCGCAAGATGACCGAGATGAACAGGGATGGGGCTCTGGCGATCACCATCTACCATTCGTTGCAGAAGGAAGTTCTCGCGCTGACGCGATTCGCCTGGCGCTGCCGGCAATGCGGCAGGCTATACCAACGACAACGACGGTCGATTCAACCGCGGCGGCACCATTGCGGTATCTGCCGCGGAGCGCTACAAGAATTGCGGCCAGTAGGTCAGACCCAGATTGAGGCACCGCCGCCAACACCAGCCCCCACTCTCACTCTGTTGCAGCGGATTCAACTATCGTTTAGGTTCTAAGCAGGATGCTCAAACAATTCGCCAACACAAAGACCGTGAAGCGTTCCTCGTGAAACGTATCTCGTGTGAGGACGGAGCTGATAGCGTATGGCTTATAGCTGATGGCTCGGAAAAATCACCGTCTGTTGGAAGAGAAGTTGATCATTGGTTTCGGCAGCTCCAGCTCTGACTCCTAGCCATACGCTATAGGCTATACGCTCTTTTCTTCGGACGAGAGACGAACGACGCTTCACGAACGACGTACCGGAGATGATCCATGCGCTGGTCTCGTCAGATTCTCTTCGGAGACGTGGATGCCATGTTCGCCTCAGCCGCCGTCCTGGCAGACCCAAGTCTTGCGGGCAAACCAGTCGCCGTCGGTGGATCCTCTCCGCGAGGCATCATCGCCGCCGCCAGTTATGCCGCCCGTTCGTTCGGCGTCCGCTCGGCCATGCCGACCGGCGAAGCACGGCGCCTCTGCCCAGACCTCATTCTTGTCCCCCCGGATCGGCCGCTCTATCAACGGCTGCATGAACAGATGCAGGCCGTCATCAACCGCCTGCTCCCCGTCACCGAATGGACGAGCATCGATGAGTTTTACGCGGAAACGACGGACATGCAGTCGCTCTATCCAGATCCGTCCAGCCTGGGCCAATGTGTGAAGGACGCGATCTTCGACGCCACGGGGCTCCGTTGCACGGTGGCGCTTGCCACCGGAAAGACTGTGGCCAAGGTGGCTGCGGATGCCCATAAGCCGGACGGACTGGCGGTGATCGAGCCGGGAACGGAAGCGGCGTTTCTGGCGGCGCGTCCGGTGCGCGACCTGCCGGGCATCGGACCGAAGTCTGCGGTCATGTTGAATGGGCTCGGCATCCACTGCGTCGGCGACCTGCTCGATCCACAACATGAGCCGTTTCTTCGACAACAATGGGGCACCCGCCTTCTCGCGTGGCAGGAAGTGGCACAAGGAATCGATCGCGACCCGGTGGTAGTCGATCGAGCCTCCAAAAGCCTCGGGCATGAAACGACGTTCGAACAGGACACCAGCGATCTGGCCTTCCTGGAACTGACGATCAAAAGTTTTCTCGGGACCTTGGCGCACGACCTGCGCGTGCAAGGACTGGCGGCGGGATCGTTCACCGTCAAACTCAAAGATGCCACGTTCCAAATCACCACGCGACAGCAGCAATTTGGGCATCCGCTCAACTACGATCCTGCCATGTGGACGGCCGTCCAGTCTGCACTCCAGAGCCTGGCCAGACCGCAGACCCGCTATCGATTGGTGGGCTTGTCGCTGTCCGGCCTCGTACCAGCGACAGACTCGCTCTTTACACAACGCCAAACTCAGGCGATCGAAGCTCTAGATGGACTGATCGAACGATATGGCAGTCGTATGGTTCGACTGGGCGGGATTCCGGAAGAGTAACCGGGAAGGCTCAGCTTGGACGTTGATTGTCGGACGGACGAACCGAGTTCAAGAAGGCTTCCACTTCCTGAATCACCACCCCCTGCTCCTCAGCCGACAGCTTATCCCAATGTTGCCGGAGCGGTTCAAAGTATCGCCTGATGGAGGTATAGAGGCTATAGGCTTTCCCGTTTCGCTCATCCTGACTGTCTGCCATGGTTCTCGTCCTTTCACGTCTTCTAATAGGCCAGCAGTCTAGTCAATTCTGCCCTTGGCAGACAAGGGCATAGGTAAATCTCGCACCCACAGCTCTAACAGTCACCGAAAAATATTCATGACAACAGCATGCAGGATGCTCAAACAGTTCGTCCAGCAAGGCCGTAGCGAGTGAAGGGCCGAGGCGTACCCGCAGGGTACGTTGAGGGTCTGAACGATGCGAGAACGATGCTGGCGAATTGTTTCAGCATCCTGCTTAGAACCTAAACGATAATTGAATCCGCTGCAACAGAGTGGGGGCTGGTGTTGGTGGCGGTGTCTCGAGCTGGGTCTGACCTACCGACCGCAATTCTTGTAGCGCTCCGCGGCAGATACCGCAATGGTGCCGCCGCGGCTGAATCGTCCGTCGTTGTCGTTGGTACAGTCTGCCGCATTGCCGGCAGCGCCAGGCGAATCGCGTCAGCGCGAGAACTTCCTTCTGCAACGAATGGTAGATGGTGATCGCCAGGGTCCCATCTCGATTCATCTCGGTCATCTTGCGGAGAAAATCCTGT